>CAYNWY010000083.1:0-3636 GCA_964401065.1 Candidatus Woesearchaeota archaeon | reverse complement strand
TGTTCTGAAATATTTATCACCCCCATTCTCAACTTTATTAATTTTTGGTTTTAAATCCATTAATCCTTCTTCTTTTAAATCTCCCTTTTTAGGTTGGGTTTCAAAAATAAACCATTGGTTTTCTTTAATTTTTTTTATTATCCCCCCAATTCTAGGTTCCTTTATTTTCCATGTCTCTGGTTTGTGAATTACCATGATGTAGGTTAAGGCTTCTTATTTATATTCATTTATATTCTAAAAACTTATAAATTACAATATGCTGGAAATTTCATGAATTTCCAGTTTTATTTTGAGAAGCTAATTGGGTCGGAGGAGTTTAAAAAATTTGTAAAAGAGAATAAGGATGCTTTCCTTTGCTCTGGATTTTTTATAATTGACAAAAAAGAAGAAGACAATAAGCAAAATATTGACTATTTTATACCTTCTTTGGATAAAATGTTCAGTTTTAAGATTAATAATGAAGTGGAATTGGTCCCAATTGAAGATTTTGGCAAGAATTTCAAGCCAGAGAAAATCTCAGATAATATTGATTTTGATTTTGCAGAAATTGAGAGGCTTGTTGAAGGAGAAATGTTTGACAAGAAAATAAAGAACAAAATAGAGAAACTCCTTCTAAGTTTACAATCAAAGGATAAAAAAAATTATATTCTTGGTACGATTTTCATTTCAGGATTGGGAATTATTAAAGTGAAAATAGACTTAGATGAAAAGAAAATTGTTGATTTTGAGAAAAAAAGCTTTTTTGATATGATGAAGATTATAAAAAAGTGATTAATATATTATTTTTCAACTTAAATATATATCATCTTTTACACTTATAGAAGAATTATATTCTTTTTCAAAATCTTCAATAGATTTTTTTATTTCTTCATAAGTTTTTTCCATTTGTTTTTTTAAAGAAACTATCCTGTATGTTGTCTTATTTTTAGAATCCATGCATGTTTCTATTATGCTTCTTCTTCTTTCTGAATCAATTCCAATATAATCCAATTTTCTTGCTAAATTAGAGACTTCTTTATTAAATTTCACTTTTTTATTTAGAGATTTATAATATATAAGCATTATTGTCTTATTTTTTAACAATAAAATTAATTATCATCTCACTGTTGTGTGAAGAGAGAATTTTGAAGCTTGCTTCTCTAAATAAATCATGAACTTCATCTTCTGTGAATAAATAATAGTATCTTTTTCCTTTATCTCTCCATCCTATTAATTTTTCTTTGCCTTTTTTCTGGTTGAATCTTTTTGAATTGAAATTCCAAACTCCAATTAGGGATTTTGAGTTAGGTTTCATTACTCTATATAGTTCTTGAATTGCTTTTTTGTGCTTTTCTGGTTTTAGACAGTGAATTGCACAAATTGATATTGCATAATCAAAAAAATTATTCCCAAATGGAAGTTTTGTCATGTCTGCAACAACAAACTCGGCGTCTACTTTGAGTTTTTTTGCTTTCTTTTTTGCAAGTTCAATCATTTTATCTGAAAAATCAATAAGATACATCTTTCCATCTTTTATTTTTGTTAAATGTCTTCCGCTTCCGCTTCCTAAATCTAGCACTTTTCCAGATGCATTTTTAAGAAAATCCTTGCTGAATTCCGAGGGTATTTGCTTGAATTTATGCCATTCTTCTGCGATATTATCCCAAACTTCTTGTTGAGATTGTTTTTTCATTAACGAGAATAGGAAGAGGATATTATAAAGATTTTTGGTGGGGAGAAACATTATTTTTTATTATAAATATTATCGGGATGATCAAAATCTAAAAACTTAATCTTGTTTTCTGGTTTGATAAAAGAAAAAACAAGAACAAAATGTCCAACTTGAACTCTTTTCTTATCACTTAAATCATATCTTAAATTTTTATAATGCTCAACATCTGAGGAATTTATTATTTCTTCAATCTTCCTTAAAACTTGTTCATATAGTGATTTATCTTTTTTTGAAAGTTTATTGAGTATTTTTTGCAAATATGGAATTATCTCGTAATTATACATCTCAGCCCTCAATTATCTTTCTTAATTCAGCGATGTTCTTAAAACTTACTCCTTTTTCCTTTTCGAGTTTTTGTAACTTCTCTAAATATTCTGGTCTCAATCCAGGCTCGAGTATATTTGCACCGCATTCAATAACTATTTTTGAAATAGCCTCACTTTTAGTCTTGAGATTATATCTCGCTTTCACTATATTCAAAATATGATTTGCTTCTTCAGAAATTTTAATCATTGCTTGTACCATTTTTTTATCTAT
This sequence comes from Candidatus Woesearchaeota archaeon, assembly GCA_964401065.1. Classification (GTDB taxonomy): domain Archaea; phylum Nanobdellota; class Nanobdellia; order Pacearchaeales; family GW2011-AR1; genus MWBV01. The sequence goes on along the minus strand of CAYNWY010000083.1, from coordinate 1,388 downwards.
ATATACAATATAGATATCGTATATATACCAAGTATATAAACGTTTCTATTTTAAAAAATAACAAAAAAGTCTTATTTTATATTTTTAATTATAATTCATCCTCTTTAAAGCGTAATATAGAAAAAACCTTATACCCCTTGTCTTCAAGCTTTTTTTCCCACCTAAATCTTCTAGTTCTATTAAAAATGCACATTCTATAACTTTTCCACCCAATTTATTAATTAACTCACATGATGCTAAACTGGTGCCCGAAGTTGCAATCAAATCATCTACAAGAAGAACTTTTTGTCCTAGTTTCACTGAATCTTTATGCATCTCAACCATATCTGTTCCGTATTCTAAAGAATATTCTTGTTTTATTGTTTCATAAGGCAATTTTCCTGGTTTTCTTATAAGTGAAAGTCCTGCGTTGAGTCTTTCAGCAAGTATTCCTGCAAGAATAAATCCTCTTGATTCAATTCCAGCCACGATATCTATCTTAATATCTTTATATCTTTCATAGAATATCTCTGTAAATCTTTTTAGGCTTTCTTTATCTTGAAGCAAAGGGGTTATATCTCTAAACAATACCCCTTTTTTTTGGAAATCAGGAATTGTTCTTACTTTGTCTTTTAGTTTTAGAATTTCTTGTTCTCTTGAAAAAGAATTTATTGTTTCCAAAAGAACTTTTTTTACTCTTTCTGCATTATTTTTCATAATCTCTTTTATCACATCCCAAGTTACTGGGGGTTCGTCATCTTTCCAGCAATCATAATCTGTTGTCATTGCTATTACAGCATAAGGAATTTCAGCTTCGTTTGCAAGAATGCATTCAGGAGATATTGACATGTTTATTATATCTCCTCCCCATTGCCTAAAAAGATTGCTCTCTGCTTTTGTTGAGAATCTGGGGCCTTCAATTGTTATGACTGTCCCCTTTTTATGATTATGAAATTTAAGTTTTTCACAACTTTCAATTAATTTTTTTCTTAATATTGCTGAAAAAGGATTTGCCATTGGAGTGTGAATTGGGCCGAACTCAAATTTTTCAAAGAAAGAAGTTTTTCTATGTTTTGTGAAATCTATGAATTGATCAACTATTACAAAATCTCCTCTTTTTATTTCTTCGCGAAGGGAACCAACTGCTGTTGTTGAAATTATATATTTACATCCTTCATCTTTCAATGCAAAAACATTTGCCCTGTTGTTCACTTCTGTTGGGGGAATTTCATGTTTTACTCCATGGCGAGAAATTATAACAACATCTATGTTATCTATTCTTCCTGTTATTAGAGGAGAAGATGGTTTTCCAAAAGGAGTGTCTACTTCTTTTATTTTGAAATCAGTGAGTATATCTGGGTTTTCAAGTCCAGAACCACCTATTATTCCTATTTTCATAACTATTGAAT
>CAYNWY010000082.1:0-3664 GCA_964401065.1 Candidatus Woesearchaeota archaeon | reverse complement strand
CTTCTGATGATATTAAAGAATTATTTGGGATTGGGGTTCAAATCCCAACTACTGTTTCTTTAGAAGATAGTTTTGAGAAGAGAAATGTTGATAAATTAACTGCTTTGATGAAAGATCTTTCAACTACAGTGTTTGTGTCAAGTTTTAAGTGTTATTGTGGAAATAATTGTGACGATTATGCTCAATGGATAACTGAAGCTTCTGGAATGCAGTTTATTCCAGATGAATTACTTTTATTAGCCATTATGATTCAGGAAAATTCTTGTAGATCATCAGAATCTTCTAGGGGGGATGTTGGTTTAATGCAAATTAATGCAGGTGTTCATTGTGGAACAAAAGGTCTTTCTTCAGATACAGCAACTTGTAAATCTACTTTATTAAATGATAATGAGAGAAACATTAATATTGGTGCTCAAATTTTAAGAGAGAGTTATCTTTCTTCTAGCAAAACTTTTACTTGCGGGACAACTGTTAAAAGTTATTCTGGATGGGAATCTGCTTTGAGAGGATATAATGGGTGGGGCTGCACTGGAAATAATAACTATGTTGAAGAAGTTAAAGCAAAATATATTGAATTAGTTGATTTATATAATAAAATGACAGGAACAAGTGGGGGAACAGGAATAACTACTGGAGTAACTGAAATAAGACAGAATATTTTGGATTCTGCTGTAAAATTAAATGGTGCTATTGTTCCAAAGGCTTATAACACTGATTGTGCTACTGCAGTATCTTATATTTACAAAGATGCTTCTGCTGGATTGTCAAATTGTATTTATTCTGCAAAAAGTGGGCAAGAATATAATATTATAACCTCGGACGGAGCGACTCATACAGTTAGTATGGGAACTCAAAAAACAATAGTTAATGGTGTATCTCAATCTGTTTTTATAACAGCAAATAATTGTGAATATTTAAGTGATACTCTTGCTTATTCAAATGTTTTGAAGAGCATTTTATCTGGAGATAGAATTGATATTGTTTATGATGAGGATTCTCCTCATGGAGTTATTTTCATTAATTGGGTTGCAGGCAGAGAATATCAAGTTGCAAATATTTTTGATTGGAATGGAGCTAGAGTCAATGAAGGACAAAAAGACAGTTTAGGAAATACATGTACTCAAAAAGATTTTTATTCTACTATAAATAAATACTGTAAATCTTATGAATATAAGGAGTATGATTTAAGTACAAATCAACATCCTGTTTACAGGATATGGAATCCTGTTTCTGTTTAATTACTTAACTCTAATTTTTTGTCCGATTTTTAATTTATCTGGGTTAATACCTGGATTGAGTTTTTCAATTTCATCTGCTTCTTGGCTAGTTCCCCAATAGAAATCAGCAAGATTGAAATATGTGTCTCCTTTTCTAATAATATGATAAACAGCTGAATCTTTTTTTTCTTCTTTAACAGGTGTTTTTTGAGGCTGTTGAAGTGTTTTTTGTTCAAGAGATTTTTTTTGCCTTTCTAGTCTCTCTAATTCCCATTGTCTTTCTAATTCTTCTCTATATTTCATATAGTTTGTTTTTTTAATAGTATCTTGCTTTTGTTCAGAAACACTAAAAGAATAGCCCCCTTTCACATATTCTTTGTTTTGGAGTATTCCATTTAAAGGCAAGCTAGTCAAGAGAATTCCTGTAAGTCCAATTATTAAAGATTTTTTCATACTTTTACATAGTATAAGAAATATATAAATCTTTTGTTTTGTATTCACTTAGTAGTTAGAACAAACCCCCCTGAAAGTGTGAGGATTATGAGTTTAAGCGATATAGGTTCGAATTAAGAAAGTGTGAGAGCAAGGATTCGAACCTTGGCAAGCACTAAGCTACGACGGCCTAAACGTCGCCCGTTTGACCACTCCGGCACTCCCACATAACTTGATTTGCATATTCTTTCCTAAAAGATAAACCATAATATTTCTTTTTATACTTTTTGTATACCCAAGAGTCTTTTAAAACAGGGATATTTATATCATTAAAAAGTATAATCAACCCTTTCCATAACTCTTCACTCGCGGTTGAAAGCCCATATCCTCTTTTTCTTTTACCTCCTTCTGTTGCAAATATTCCTTTTAGAAAGGCAGTTTTTATTTCTTTATTTGCGTTTTTTATATATCTTGGAACTTTGACTATATTGCTCTTTTTTCCTGAAGGTATCTCAAAGACATCTTTTAACAATAAATAGATAGATTTACTATCTATACTCATATTCCAAGAATTCTTCTTTCCTTCTCTAACTATTTCTTTACCCAAATTAAATTCTCTATTAAATAATTGTTTACAAATATTTTTAATATAAATAAGTAATTCTTTATTTGTTAATTCAATTGATATCTGTAATTTATCTTTTTTTAAATGTCCATCACCTATTATTGCTCCAACAAAAAATACCAAGTCTTCACTTAATTTAAAAGGGATTTTTGTTAATTTAGAAGGACCATATTTAGCCTTAGTTATAATTTCATTTTTATTCATTGAGATAATTTTCAAATCTCTTTGTGATTTTAATATTTCTTCTTTATAATTCATAATCTTATAATAAGATTAGAGTTAATAATTGTTTCGTTGTCTGTCCTATCTATATTTATAAATTTTTTGGGTTATTTTACAAGTATAACAAAATAATAGTTTATTCAGATAACTTAATTTATTCTTGTTTCTTCTTTTTTGATTCTATCTCTTTCTGTTTTATTTTTTCTTCAAGCTTTAATTTTTCTATTAATTCCTTATATCTGTTTCTTATTGTAACCTCTGTTATCCCTGCAATATCAGCAACTTCTCTCTGGGTTTTCTTTTCATCATTCATGAGAGCAGCGACGTAAAGAGCAGCAGCAGCAATTCCTGCAGGACCTCTGCCTGAAGTCAACTCAACTTCTTCTGCTTGTTTTAAAACTTTTAATGCATCGTTCTGGGTTTTTGGGCTTAATTTTAAGACTGAAGAAAATCTGGAAACATAATCTTTTGGAGAAGATTGATTTACTTTAATCACTAATTTTCTTATGATAAATCTGTAAGTTCTTCCTATTTCTTTTCTTTCAACATCTGAGGCAGTTGCCATTTCATCTAGTGTTCTTGGGATGTTGTAAGAACGACAGGCAGCATAAAGGCAGGCAGCAATTACAGATTCCATACTTCTTCCACGGACTAATCCTCTTTGAAGAACATAATTGTAGATTCTTGAAGCTTCATCTCTCACAACATTTGGAAGATTCAGATAAGAAGCAATTACTCTTAATTCTGCCATTGCAAGTCTTAAATTTCTTTCAATAGATGTTGAGACTCTTTCTTGCCATTTCTTTAATCTTAAGAATTTTCTTGTTTGTTTTGGTTCAAGCCTGTAAATATCTGAAATTTCTCCAACATTAGTTGTTAAACCTTTGTCAAATTTTTGTATAGAAATTGGAGCTCCTCCCCTGCCTTTTTTTTCACTCTTGTCGAATTTGCCAGACAAGTCCATTCCTGTATCAACCATCTTTTCCTCGATGACAAGTCCACAATCATTGCATATTATCTCCCCAAGATGAGAATCATAGGTTAAATTAATGCTTCCGCATTCAGGACACTTTCTTATTCCGGCCATTTTTTGGAGAACTTTTTGTTATTGCAGAGTTTAATAGTAGGGTTTTTAAAGTTTTCGTATTTATAAAGCTTTCGGCTTTTG
>CAYNWY010000081.1:0-3732 GCA_964401065.1 Candidatus Woesearchaeota archaeon | reverse complement strand
GAGTAACTCTTATAAAATTTGCCTCTTCAAGTTTTTTAACAACTTCCTTACTTAAAGGTTTAATTCTACCGCTGCATACAAAATCCATTTTTATGCCTCTTTTTATTATTTCGTTGCAAATATCTATTACTCTTTGATTGTTAACAAAAAAAGAATCATCATTTATAGAAAGTTCTTTCATTTTGGGAAATTTTCTTATCATGTATTCTATTTCATCAACGACTTTTTTAGGATCCCTAAATCTAACAATTCTCTTTGATTCAGGGTTTAAGCAACAAAAGCTGCATGCATAAGGACAACCTCTTGCAGATAGAAGACTCCCGGTCCATCTCTTGCTATTTTTAAAAAAAACTTCATGTTTTGGGAAAGGAAAGATATCTAAATCTTCTATTAACTTTCTTGGTTTTGTTCTAATTACCTTCTTATTTTTGTAAAATGCTATTCCATCAATTTTTTTAAGGTTGAGCACTCGCTTATTTAATTCTTTAATTAATTCAAAGAGAGTTACCTCTCCATCGCCTAAGACAGTTATTAAAAAAGGATATTTTTCAATTAATTGTTTATACATGATAGTAGCATGAATCCCCCCAACAATTATTTTAATTTCCGGATAATTTTTATGTATCCATTCAATTAGATAGTAACTACTAACTCTGTTACAAGTGAGCATTTGAAAACCAACAATATCCGGAGAGAATTCTTTTATTTTATCAATAACTTCTTTAAAACAATCTTTATAGGGTTTGTGATTAAGCCAGAGAGTTTTCACTTCAATATTCTTTGATTCAAGGTAAGAATGTATATAAGCAAGTCCAAGAGGATAATATGTTTCATTAGCGAATTCTTCACTCATCTTCCCATCAACCAACGGAAGATCCTCAAAACTACTTGTTACAAGTAAAACTTTCTTTTTGGAATCTTTTGTCATATAAAACTCATGCCCCCTTTCACAATCATTATAATCCCAAACAATATTCCTAATAGGTGGCTTCCAAATCCAAGAAGAATTAATCCCCCGGCAACTATGTCTGCTATTCCCATTATTATACATAGAGTATCTGTCATTTTTTTAGTATATTTTTTCTCTTTTTAACCTTTATCAATTTATAAACATATAATTGAAATTTCTTTAATTATCTTTAAAAATAAGGCTCTTCTTATAATTTGATGAGAGCAGGCATAAAAAACCAAAATTTATCAAAGGTAGCAATAAAAGGATCAGCATATAATCTTCTCGCCTTACTGGTTCAAAAATTTGGGGGATTAATTTTTACAATTATAGTAGCAAGGATGCTTTTACCAGAGCTATTTGGGATTTATGCATTAGCTCTTTCAATTGCAACAGTTGTTTTAACATTTACTGGTTTGGGAATAGACAATACTTTTTTAAGATATCTCTCTTATTCGGTTGGCAAAAGAAATAAGAAACTGTCTAGAAATTACAGCAGATATGTTCTTAAAATTAAACTTTCTCTTATTTTACTCTCTGTAATTTTCCTTTTAGCAATCTCGAAATATCTTTCTTATTCAATTTATAAAAATCCCCTACTATTTTATCCTTTGATATTCTCTTGCTTGTTTATTTTATCTGATTCTTTAAGAATATTCTTTGGAACATTATTTGTAGCAATCAAAGATTTTAGGTCTCTTGTATTTTTTGATATTTCTGCACAGGTTTTGAAAATTGTTTTTTCAGTTCTTGCAGTATTAATCTTTACAGATGTTTTTAAAATTTCAGGAATTTTTCTTGCCTTTTTTGTCTCTGGATTTTTTACTTTAGTTATTATGTTCTTTATTTTGCTAAAGAGGGATAAATCTCTTTTGATAGGGAAAACCGAAGAATTTGATAAATCTAAGATAAATTCTTATTGGAAATTTATGGTTTTTGCAAGTCTCTCCTTAGCCTTTTTTGGTTCCATTGATACACTTATATTGGGTAAATTTGTTTCTCCAGAATATATTGGTTATTATAGAGCAGCTATGAGCTTAATTATGGTTATATCCTCCATATTTTCTTTATCTTGGGCATTCTTCCCAATCTTTACCCAAATAAAGGGCGAGAGGTTTCAGAGAGGATTTAATAAGGTTTTAAAGTATATCTTAATTTTTTCAATTCCAGCAACAATAGGCATAATTTTTATTGCAAAATATCTGGTTAAAGTAGTCTATGGAAATAGCTATATTCTTGCGACATATTCAATATATTTTTTATCTTTACTTATTTTAACAACCCCCCTAATTGGATTATATTCAATAGTATTTGAAGCCAAAGAAAAACCAAGAATAGTAAGCAAATCAGTTTTTTTCTCGTTAATTATAAATATTTTATTAAATATTTTAGTTATATTTTTATTTAAGGAAAAACCATTATTTATGATAGCAGGAGTCGGTCTGGCTACCTCGTTAAGTAGACTTATATTATTATGGATGCTTGTTGCTTATGCAAAGAAAGAATTTAATTTTAAAATCATAGGAATTGGTTTAAGAGCCCCAATTTTTGCAACAATAGTAATGTCTGCGTTTTTATTCGCTTTCAATCATTTAGTTAATATGAATATATTCATAGGGACATTGGAGATAATTCTTGGAGCAGGGATTTATTTTGGAGTTTTGATGCTAGTAAAAGGGGTAACTAAAGAAGATTTAAAACTTATTAAAAATTTACACAGAGGATAATTTTATCCTTGTTATTCTTTACATATAATCTTAAAAATAATCAATTTGTTTTTAAGAGCATGAGGAAACTAAATAAAAAAACAATAAAGATAAATTTCAAATATTTTTGGGAGACATTTAATCCAGAAAATAATTTCTTTACTAATTTATTAAGGAGAAATTACACTGTAATAATTAGCGATAATCCAGACTATCTCTTTTATTCTGTCTTTCCAGAAATAAAAGAAACAAATGACTTATCGAAAAAAGGAGATTTTATAAAAAAAATCTCCCCCCACCTTTATATCTTCTTAAGAAAAATTTACTCTAAATTGAAATCCATATTTAAACCAAACAAAATTATCGCCCCAACTGGAAAGTTTATAAAGATTTTCTGTGGTGCAGAACATACAAAACCAAACATGGATGAATGTGATTGGGCATTTTCTCCACATTTTGAGGAAAATGTTAATCATCCCAAGCATATGAGAATTCCTGCATACATGCTAAGCGATTATATGTTAAAAGATTTCGGTAGTCCAAGATTAAAAAGGAAAATTGATTTTAAAAAAATAAAAAGAGAGAAGAATAAATTTTGTAATTTTATTTATTCTCAAGATGTTCTTAAAAGAAATGAATTCTTTAAAATATTGAGCAAATATAAAAAAATCGATTCTCCAGGTAGATGTATGAATAATATGCCGCCTATAGGTTCTTATACAGATTCTAAGAAATCAAGACTTTCTGTTAGTTGGGTAAATGAGAAATTGAACTTTCTAAAACCTTACAAATTTACAATTGCATTTGAAAATTATTCAAAACCTGGATGGGTGACAGAAAAGTTAACCCAACCCATGTTGGTTGATAGCATACCTATTTATTTTGGCCATCCAGAAGTAAAAAGAGATTTTAATACAAAAAGTTTCATAAATTACCGCGATTTTAATGACATGAAAAAATTTATAGAGCACATAATTAAGGTTGATAATGATGACAGATTGTATAAGCAATATCTAGAACAACCAAAATACCCAAATAAAGAGGCATATGAATTTAGCAGAACAGAAAGAATTGAAA
>CAYNWY010000080.1:0-3761 GCA_964401065.1 Candidatus Woesearchaeota archaeon | reverse complement strand
CAGGGGCTATTGAAATAGCACTTATTCTTGAGGTGTTCGAGATATGCAAGACAGCTTGGAAATTATTTTTTTCCAATTCATCCAGGGAAATCTTTCTCAGAAGTATCTCATAATTGTTATCATCATAAAATATAAAATTTATTGCATCAATTTCCCCTTCAACAGCACCTTTTTCTATCTTTACACTTACATCTGTGTAATTTATTATTTGAACTTCTGATATCTCCAAATCAGCTGTGTATTTATCCAGGGGATTTTCTTCTGGGGGATTATTTTTTATGCTCCTGACAATAAGGAATATTATCCCAATTGATATAAGAACAAGAACTGCAATTAACAATATCTTAGTAGATTTAGACAAACCTCTTGAATTCTTTTTCATCCTCTTTCTACCATTGTAGGTTCTTTTTGTGAGCGAAGCAAACAAATGCTTTAGCTCTTTTAAAGAACCCCATTTTTAACATCTATAAATTTAGGCATGAGGAGTTTAAAAAAGTTTATTTAATGAATATAAATAAATTTTAAAATTTTATTTATATCCCAACATTACAGAAAAGGAATCAAGGCTTCCAGCAGGACCAACTACATTTGCATCGTAAGTGTTTCCCAATACTCTTACGTAACGGGTATTTTCTGGTATAGTATATTCAGTTACTCCATCTTTCCACCAGACCTGAGTAGAGTTATAGTCTGTGTCTCTTCCCCCCGCTATCACTTCTCTAGATGAATCCAAGAAAATGATTTGTATTTCAGTAATATCATGATCTGGATATTCTAAAGATATTCCATATCCTGTAGCATTAATGACTGCATCTCCAGAATTAATATAACTCGCATAAGAGTTTAAATCCACATCCTGTTCAATGTAATAATCAACACTACTTGGATGATTATACCATACAGCATAACTTCCTGCTTGAGGATTATCTGTTGTTACTTCAAAATATGCTCCATTAGTAGACCAATCTTCAATATTTCCAGATTCAAATCCAGGATTTAATAATAACTCTCCTGTCCAAATATAATTATTTCCTGGACCGCCAGAAGGAACACAAGCATCAGGAGTTACTCCACTACAATTCCAACCAGATTCAACAGTGCATGAAGCTGAACATCCATCTCCGCTAAAATAATTTCCATCATCACAACCCTCACTTCCTTCTCTCGTTCCATCTCCACATGCAGATTCTAATCCACACACACTTGGTTCACCAGAACATTCCCATCCACTCTCAAGAGTACATGAAGCTGAACATCCATCTCCTGGAGTTGTATCTCCATCATCACAACCTTCTATATAATGAACTATCCCATCTCCACACACAGGCAAAGCAATCTGTTCTGGGAAAATATACTCATCTTCAATGTCTCCAAAAAATTCTTTTCCAGATTTTGTCATAAAAATTGGAGCTATTGCTACTTTTTTAATATGAGAAGCATTCACTACAGATAATACAATCCTAAAATCTTGTTCTTCGAGTTCTTGAAGAGAAACATTACGCCTTATTGCTTCAGATTCATCTGTATTATAAGCAATAAAAACTATCCCAGAAATTTCTCCTCTACCAGGATTTCTTTTTACCACCACTCCTATATGAGTAAAATCTATAACATCCGCCTTAAATATTTCCAAATCCACAGTCATTCTTCCAAGCATTATTCTTTCTGAATTCTGCTGTAGAACATTTCTCACAACAACCCAGACTATTCCAACTGCTACAAGAACAAGCAGGATTATCAACAAAGTCGCAACAATTGTTGACAAACCTTTATTACCTCTTTTCACCATGTTTAAATAAAGCAGAATGAGTTTAAAAATTTAATTAACTCAATTCTTGAAACATCCTCCATTTATACACCTTACTCTGCAAATATTAACAGAATTCTCCCCAACATCAACATTTAGAGATAGATTTTTATCAGAATCAAAAGAGATACATGTCTGACAACACTCAATCACCTAAAAGTTTATTTAAATTTTCTGAAATTTCTTTTAAAACTTGCTTATAATCTGGAAGGAAATTTACTAAATTCTTTAATGAAGTTTTGTATTCTTTTTCAGAGGGATATTTTAGTTTTTTATAATTGCTTTTTTCTTCTTTTAATTTCTGTCCTATTAACTTTTTATCCACTTCAATTTTTTTAAAAAATAAAAACCATAAATCATAAAGGTCTCTTGGTTCAGAACGATTTATTAATGTCCTTATTTTTTCAGCAAGAATTTCTTTTTCAACCAAAACATTAATTACAAAAGAAGGAACGTCAGAAAATATCTTTTCAATGACCCGTGCTTCTTTGTTTTTTGATTTTTGTTTGTTAAAATCTAATTTTAACGTATTAGTAGAGTTTAAATTTCCATTAAACAAAGGTCCTTTAAACCTTATTTCAAATCTTATGTTTCCCTTGAATCTTTTTTCAGAATAAATCTCATAGGGAATATTAAGTAAATCAAAATTTTTTAAGCACAATAAAATTAATTTTCTTATTTCATTTATTTTTAATTCTGTGCTAAAATCTAAATCTTCAGATGCCCTCTCAAGCCCAAAACAAATTCTCAAGCAAGTTCCGCCTTTAAAAACAAATTTATCAGAGTGTCTTGAAATTGCATTTAAAAAAATATACTGGAGATATTCTTTTTCCTCATAATACAGATTAGTTTTTCTTAATTCTTTTGTTTTATTAAGTTCTTCAGCAGTTATCATATGTTAATGTCTAAAATCCATTTTTTATTTAAATTATTCTTCTTTTCAAGAGTTGGATCAAGCAACTCAAATCCACTTCCTATATTCTTTTCTAGTTCTTTCAAATCTTTTATGCCTAAAAAATCTAATAAATACCCCAATCTCCTAGCAACTGCCCTGCTTTCTATTTTAAGAGCATAATTTATAATTTTTTTAAAATCTATTTCATTCAATGCGTTTTTCAGCGATTTTTTTATTTCATTTATCCCCCCCGAATATTTTGGGAACAGTAAAGAATCAACTATTGCCTTTTCTTTTTCAGCAATTGCTATTTTCCCAATTGAAATATAGCCAAAAAATCTCTTTTTTGATAATGTAACATATTTAAAATCACCAATATCTTTAGAATATTTTGTAGTGGCAATAAATATTTTTCTTGGGTTATTATCAGAAAATCCGTAATAATTTAAAGCAGACCAAAAAGAGATATAAGAAGGAAAATTTAATTCAGAAGCAATTTCAAACTCATTTTTTTCTGAAAAAGCAAATTTTCTTTTTCCAATGCTTTTTATTATCTTCTTTTTCTTAAGTGCTTTGAGCAAATTGTATGCTTTAATTCTATCAATTTGCAACAACAAGCATAAATCATTTACGCTAAACACTGTTAACTTGCTTTTTGTAATCTCTTCATATGCCTTATTTTCAAGCTTGCTTAATTGCATTTTTATTCCCCACTGCAAATTATCAAATTTATGACATTTTAGTAATTTATCTACTAATAACCAATATTTTTACTATTTAAATCTTTCTGTTTTTTGTTTCTCTGTATGGGTTCAGGACATACGCTCTAGTCTCACACATCAATTCAATTCTTAAAACACCCTCCATTAATACATCTCACTCTGCAGATATTAACAGAACTTTCCCCGTTAATATGTAAGTTCATATAATTTGATATATTCGCAGATACAGTTACTGTTCCAACTCCTATTATTGAAATATTATTGCCTCCAACATCAAAATTTGTTACAATTGAACAATTCTCTGAACAATTAATATTCCAATTTCCTGAAGAATATG
>CAYNWY010000079.1:0-3800 GCA_964401065.1 Candidatus Woesearchaeota archaeon | reverse complement strand
AGGAGAAAAAAGATAATTAGGTTTATTTTCTTCCACTTTCTCAAATCCCCTCCTCTCAACCCCCCAAAGAACATATTTTTAAAATAGTTCTTCAGCACACAAAAGCATCATAAAACATTATTATTCCTGTGAGAGCCCAAAAAATTATCACAATAATCGACTTAATGCCTAGCTTATGTGCCATCTTTAATCCTTTTTTAAGTGTTGCTGCAACAATAGCAGCTGCAATTGTAATTCCAATAAATCCAAAAAAATCTATAACATCAAAAGCACTAGCAAACCCACAGATAAGATTAGTAACCATAGTTATCTAATGGATTTTAACTATAAAAACTTTATTTAATAATAATCCAGTATGATTTTACTTTGATAATATAATCTTTCTCTTCTCCCCTCTTTAGTGCAACATGGAACTCCTCACACCTTGCACTTTCCAGCACACCTTTCTTTCAAAGTGCAAACATCCTCTGGGCAGATAAACTTCTTCCTGAAGTCTGATGCTTTTTCATTGTTCCAGATGTCTTTTATGGTATTCTGCTTCATATTCCCAATCATGCTGTTGGATAAATTACAGGGATATACATTTCCATCTGAGGAAAGGTACATTTGGTTTCTCATGCCTCCGCATCCATATACATGAGCATTCTTTAGCCCTCTGAGATAACCAGAAGTATATAATTCGCTTCTTTCCAGTTTTATTCCTATATTGGAATTATTTAATATAGTTTTTCTTATTGAATGCACTTCCTCAGGAATCATCCGCTCTAATGTTTTTCCTCTTCCGCAGTTTCTGAGTAAATTAAATCTCAGACCTTTTACCCCCAAATCTTTAGCCAGGAGAATCATATCTATTGTATCATTAATATTTTCTCTCATAACAGTATAATTTACAATTGGATTTAATCCCCTGTCCTGAAGATATTTGATTGCATTGATTGTTTTGTTGTAACTTCCTGCTTTTCTCGTGATTGTCTCATGAATTTCTTTAGTACTTCCATGCAGGCTTATGCTTATTTCATTGATATACTCTTTTAGAATGTTTGAATTCTCTTTATTGATCAAAGTCCCATTGGAAATCATTTCTACATCGTTTTCTCTTTCTTTAGACAATTCCAGCAGAGGTATAAGTGAATCATACAAAAGAGGTTCTCCTCCTGTAAGTTTAATTGAAATATTTTTGGTTTTGTCTATTTCAGGTTTAATCAACTCAAAGGGGAGTTCTTTTCTTTCTTCTGAAGAATTATTCCAGCAATGAATGCAATTAAGATTGCATTTTCTTGTAAGCTCTATCTCTAATCTTTGCGGAAAGGAAAAACCCCATTTTTCATCAATTAAAGGTATTTCTTCATAACAATTTAACACATTCTGATTACAGGGTGTTCCTGGATGATGTTGTATTTTCATTTTTTGGCTTTAAAGACCTAAGAAACTTTTCCTGCACCTCTTTAAAGTCTCCAAACAATTCATCAAAAGCTTCATATTCTTCTTTGTATTTTATTAATTTAATGAATTGTATAATCTTTTCAATCCCATAATTGTTTGAAAGAAATTTAAAAAATGCTGCTGACTGCTGATAGGGATGGAATTTTCTCCAGTCTTCCCTGCTTTCTAATTTTTTAAAGTCAATGAAATTAGAAACCCTGAAAACATCTCCTTTAAATGCCAGATACTGGCAAATTCCTTCTGTAATCCACATAAAAGTGCTTTTCGGATCAAGAATCCTTCTCAGGAATATATGGCTTAATTCATGAACTATAACTTTTTCAAATTCTTGTTTTGAATGTCCTTTTTTTTCAAATAAATCCTTATTTAAGATAAATACCCTGCCATTGCTTGCAGCAAATCCAACAACATATTCAGGAGGATTAGTTTTGTATTCTTTCTCATAGGTTTTCAGAAACTCTTCTAATGAGCCAATAATATTAACTTCTATTTTATATGGAGGGATATTGTTTGGATTAAAATCAAATAAATCTGATAGTAGCTTAAATTTTTTCAGAATTACTTTTTTAAATCTGTCATCTGAAGTATTTATTATTAAAGACATTTTTATGTTCAGTAAGTTGCACAATGGCAGCTATCACAATCTGCATCACAAGAATAAACTCTAAGTCCGGCATTTCCTGCTTTTTTGTAATCTTTTGCTACAGGATATTCTTGAGCACCTCTTATGCCAATTGTCTTTGCATTCTTTATGTCTTTTTTAGTCATGCTCAATGCTGTTTGTTCAAGTGTTTCTACCATTATTCTATAAGCCCCCTTACATTTAAATATTTTATTATATTTGACAATCCCAATCCTTCTTCTCCTTTTTTTAAATCTCCTAATCTAAATTTTCCTTTTTGATATAAAGAGGATAAGACCCTGAATAGCTCTTCATTGGCATATATTGCTGAGTGGTCTCTGGGAGAAAAGACAAAATACCCTCTTTTTTCCTTTCTAAACCTTAAATTAGGTATAACTCTCAGTTCTGTATCTTCTGGAATTGAGGCAATTTTGACCTTTTTCCTGTTTTCGTTCAGAGGTTTTCTGGCCCAGGGTTCCAGACTGGAATAACTTCCACTTTCTATTTTAGCTGCTTCTCTGCAGCCAAAAGAACACACACTCATTTCTGCACATTCATGGCATTCTTTAGGAACATATTTTCCATCTCTCCAGGGCTTCATCCTATTCCAGATTACTGATAATTCTTCATTTATTAAATCCCCATATTCTTCTGATACATGAGTGCAGGGTCTAACTTTTCCACCAGGAGAGATTGCAATTGTGAGCTTTCCTGCAGCACAATCCCTTTTAAAAAATTGTTCATATTTTTCTGAATCATCTGTTATACATCTTGGTATAGGTTCAACAACATCCACAATCATCTTAAAATCTTCCTGTATTCTCAGCAGATCATCTAATGTGTGAATTACTTCCTCTCTGTCCAATTCCAATTCCCTTGGCATAAAAGCACACGGACTGGCAGGAGTTGCACTAAAATATTTAACTCCCTCTTCATGCAGGAATTTACCAACATCATAAACCTGGTGTTTGTTTGTTTTTGTTACAACCATATTTATCCCTAAAGGAAGCTTGTTCTTCAGAATGGTTTCTATACCTCTGACAGCTTTTCTAAATGCTTTTGTTTCTGTTATTTCATTATACAATCTTTCCTCCGAACTGGATAATGATGCAAAGACCCTGGAAATTCCTGAATCTTTAATTTTTTTGATATCCTTTTCATTTAAAAGAATTAAGTTTGTATTTAATCCAACATCAACATTATTTGAGGATAGATATTCTGCACAGGGATAAACAATATCTCTTCTTAATAATGGTTCACCCCCTGTCAAAACCACTTCAAATAATTCACCTTCTACTAATTTTTTGGAGAGTATCATAGAATCTTCTTTTGAAAGGCTTGTTTTAGGCAGATTCTTCCTGCCCCTCCAGGAATTATAACAATAATTGCATTTGTTTGTACATTTATAGGTTGTTTCCAGTTGCGCAGTTACTGGCGATTTTAATTCTTCATAAACTAAAGGATTTTCCATTTTTAAGCCATATAATTTGCTGTATAAATCTTATAATCTCTAGTTTAAGTATTTTGTGTATTATTGTAATTATAAAGTGATACTAATTTTTAAAATAAGTAGTTAGTATTAAAAAGTTGAATAATTTATCTGAAATATGAGGTTATTCTTCCAAAAGAGGCTGTGGAATTGGCCGGCTTCCATGAGGGCGATGAGCTTGAGGCAGAGGCGAAGAAGGGGGAGATAAGGCTGAGGAAAAAATGAGATGAATACTAAAAAACCTGT
>CAYNWY010000078.1:0-3825 GCA_964401065.1 Candidatus Woesearchaeota archaeon | reverse complement strand
TCTTTACAAGAAAGAAAGCAGGAATCAATGAAAGAAACCACTTCTTCCTGTTATACAACAAAATATGTCCTATGAAAAAAGGTGCAAGAATAATGCCTGCTATCTTTGTATCAATAGTTATAAGAAAAGAGGCAATAGCCAGATAAAGAAATTTGGGGTTTTCTTTTGATTTGTATAAAAGATAAATGGAAAGAAAGAACATTAATTGAAAAAGCTGGTAATATCTTGCCTGCCTTGAGAAGAAAACCTCAAGGAAGAATACAGATACGAACAAGGCAGAAATAATCCCCCGGATTTTGAGTATTCCTTTCCTATAAAATAAGCTAAAACAATTGTTAATAATCCAAAAATTACAGAAGAAAAACGAGCAAGGAAATCAGTATTACCAAATAATAAAAAAAATGCCTGAATATAATGAAAAAAATATGCACTCCCATAGAACCAGCCAGAATCCAGGAGAGGAATGCCCTTCTCAACAATATTCTTGCTTACTATTGAAGAAATACTCTCATCAATCCAGAGCCGGAATTTCCAAGATTGTAAATTCTTAAAAATAATGCAAAAACAAGTATAATAGAGACAAAAATGATTTCATAATTAATCTTTTTCATAATAAGAGGGAGTTATTGAACTTTAAAAATTCTTTTTAGAAGCATTCTATATCCATTTAGACATATAGGCAAAAAGTAAAGATTTATATATAGTAATATTACTATAATATTATAGTAAAATAAACAATTATAAAATGATTAAGAAAAGCCAATTAAATATTATGAACCTATTCAGGAAGAATATCTTTTTAAAAAAAACAATAAGAGAGATATCTATGCTTCTTAAAAAAGACTATCCTAATACATATAACGCGATTATAGAACTTGAAAAAGAAGGGCTCTTAAATATAGAGAAAGTTGGAAAATCAAAAGTATGTTCTATAGAACTTAATCAAAAGACAATCTCGCTTTTTTCTTTTCTAGATGAACAAGAATCTTTTGAAGCAAATATCCCAAATATGAACAAAATACTGGATTTCAAAGAATTCAATGATGATCTAATCTTAGTAACGGGTAGTTATGTTTTAGGAAAACAAACAAAGACATCAGACATTGACCTTGTATTAATTGTAAAAGAAAAAGCGTTTGAAAAACAAAAATTGCTTGAAAATATCACTTCTTTGATGATTCCAAAATTTCATGCTTTAGTATTCAGTTACAAAGATTTTATTGATATGCTCTTAGACAAAAAACCAAATTTAGGGAAGGAAATATTTAATAAACGGCTAATCTTTAAAAACACAACAAAATATTATAATCTAATAAAAGAGGCAATTGAACATGGATTCAGAGGTTAATCTTTATCTATTAAGGGCGGAGGACGAGTTTTTGTTATCTAAAAAAGATTTACAAGTTTCCACAGATGATAAGACTAAAGATCTTTTAGGAATACCTAAAGATAAAACTTTCTATTATTCTGTAATAAGTCATGCTTATTACTCTATTTTCTATATTGCAAAAGCTTATTTATTAAATAAAGGAATAAAAACAAAAGTTCCAAACGAGCATAAGAAAGTGTTTAAGGAATTCAAGAAATTTGTGAAAGAGGGGGTTCTTGATAAAGAATTACTAAAAATATATGAAACTGAGATAATAAAAGCAGATTTTCTCCTTAAAATCTTTCAATCAGAGAAGAAAAAAAGAGGAACATTTACTTATCAAATGAAATCAGAAGCTAACTTACCTTTTGCAGAAGAGTCAATAGATAATGCAACGAAATTTATTTCCAATATAAAAGCAATAATTAGCTAGATTCCATATCTTTTTTTATCTTTAATATCTTGATTTTTAAGTCAGGGATATTAATTTTAACAATATTCCATATAATATCTAAATCAACTCCGAAATAATGATGAATCATCTTATCTCTCGTTCCAATTATTTTATTCCACTCTATCTCTTTATATTTTTCTTTTGTATTATTAGATATATTTTTCACTGCTTCTCCAATTATTTCTATTCTTCTTATATTAGCATCTTTAATGTCTTTAGTTCTTTCAAATTTTTCTCTGGAGATATTTTTCACAGATTCTTCAATGTCTTTAATAGCATCCAGAATATGGTTGATGTAGAGCAAATCTTCGTGCGAGGTCATATTATTCTTATTTCCTCTCTTAGTATTTTATCTTTTAAATAGGGGCTTATATATTTATAAGTAATTAAATCAATTTTTTTCTTTAGTTTATCCTCCAATTCTAATTGAATTCCTGCAAACCCAAATCCCATTCCTTTTGGAAGCTCTATTAAGATGTCAATATCACTCTCTCTTTTTTCTTCTCCCCTAACATAACTTCCAAATATTCCTGCTTTTTTTACATTATTTTTCTTTAATATTTCTATAATTTTAGGGATTAATTTATTCAATGCTTTTAATTTCTCTTTAGGAATTAGTTTGTTATTTGCTTCCACTTCTTTTATTGCTAATTCTTCTTTTGATAAATTTTTTCCAAGATATATTCTTTTTTTGTTTACTTTATTCCCTTTTCTGACTGATAAAACCCTGTAATAATACTTTCTTCCATTCTTCTCTTTTATTTCTGTGTATACCATAGAAATTTATACGTCTACATCATTTAAATATCTTTCGTTATTGTAGACGTATAGAACCTAAAAGAGTATCTTCTTTATAGCTGTAAAATCCCCCATCATATCTTATAATATTCCTTGTACCATTTAACAAAATTATTAACCCCTTCATGAAGCGGGGTTTTTGGATTAAATCCAAGCATTTTTTTAGCTTTAGAAATATCTGCATAGGTTTCAGGAACATCTCCTGGTTGCATAGGCAATAACTTAACATTCGCTTTTACACCAGTTGTATTTTCTATGCATTCAACAAAATATTTCAGATTTTCAGGCTTAGACTTTCCTAGATTAAATATTTCAAATTTATAATTTTTGTCAAGAGCAGATAAAATACCCGAAACAATATCATCAATATAAGTAAAATCTCTTTTCATGTTTCCATAATTAAACAGCCCAATCTCCTTTCCTTCAATTATACTCTTAGTAAAGTCAAATAAAGCCATGTCGGGCCTTCCATAAGGACCATAGACAGTGAAGAACCGCAAGCCAGTGCAATTAATATTAAAAAGATTATGATAAGTATGAGCCATAAGTTCTGTTGATTTTTTGGTTGCAGCATATAAAGATATTGGATTATCTGTTATATCTGATTCTGAAAAAGGAATTTTCTTATTTGTTCCATAAACAGATGAACTTGATGCAAATATAAATGATTTAATTTCATTATGTCTGCATAATTCAAGAAGATTGAGAGTGCCTAAAATATTACTTTTTTCATACACAAATGGTTTTTCTAAGCTGTATCTAACCCCCGCCTGTGCTCCAAGATGGCATATCTGCTCAATTTTAGACTCCTTGAACACTTTGTCTAGAGAATTATAATCTTCTAAATCAATTTTATAAAATTTAAAATTGTCTTTCCCCTCTTTTTTTAAAATTTCTAATCTATCTTCTTTAAGCTTAGGGTCATAATATTCATTTAAATTATCAATTCCAACAACAGAAGATTCTTTGTCAAGCAAAGCTCGAGATAAATGAAAGCCAATAAATCCTGCACATCCTGTAACTAAAATTGTTTTTTTCATCTTTATTATTTAATCTAAATTGCTTACTTAAAAAATCTAACCCAAAAAAATTCACTTAAAATGAGTAATAAATTATATTAATATTCATGCTCACTTTCTTTTTCAAATAATGTAAAGTAAACCTTAATCCTTAACATAAAGATTTGCAGGAAAATCTTTAATCC
>CAYNWY010000077.1:0-3833 GCA_964401065.1 Candidatus Woesearchaeota archaeon | reverse complement strand
CGCCCCGACCGGGAATCGAACCCGGGACTCCTGCGCGACAGGCAAGTGTTTTAAACCATTAAACTACCGAGGCCTCCATAAAAAATAACCAGATTTGTTTTTAAACCTTGCTTTTATCTTAAATCTTCAAGGCTTCTGCACAGTCTCTAAGATATTGTATTCTCTCTTTGCTATCTTTTTTCATGAGATCTTTGGAAGGAATTGAATTACCAATATTAAGAGTAATTGTCTCTCCTATCTTGTTCCAAGCTTCCCTAAAAGAAAATATTCTCCTAAATTTCTCTGTTTTCTTATGGTTAGCTAAAAAATTGTATATGTTTTCATGATCTGGTCCTGAAAACCAGAGAGGAATAACATAAGAAGAATGTTCTATAAAAGAAGCTATTTTATTTTTCCAAGGATATTCTTTAAGTTTAAATCCAGATATTGTTTTTGAAGGATAAATAGCCAAACTGCCTCCATTATCAAGATATTCTATTGAACCTCTTAAAGAATGCCTATTAGAACAAGAACTTGTAGAATTTACAAAATAAACTACTTTTTCAATTCCATTTATAAATCTTAATTGATTCATTCCTATTACTCTCATTTCTTCCCCTTTCTTCTCTAAAAGAGACCCTAAGCTTCCGATTAACACTGCACCATCAAGAGCCCCATAAGGATGATTAGAAACATAAAGAGAAGGGGACTTTGATGGAATATTTTCCTCTCCGATAATCTTAACACTAACACCCATCTCTTTTATAGCTTCTAAACAAGCATAGTTCCATCCTCTTTCCGCAGCATTCTTTTCAGCTCTTAAAATCATCTCATACGTTTTAGTCCCTTTGAGCAAATCATCAATGACAGGATTTCTCTTTACAACTTCTAATATTTTTTCTAGAGTGGCTTTTGGATTTTCAGATTTATCAAAATCTTCAAAGAGAAGTTTTATCTCTGGAATTTTTCTCTTAAATTCTGCTAATTCTTTAAATAAATGCCCTATCTCTTTCAAGGATTTAATTCCCATTCTTCATATTAAAATTTGCTATTTAAAAATAAATATATACTTAAGTTATCCTATCTTCTTCTAACCAATCTTAGTATAATTATGAAAATTAATAGTATCAAGACACTGATTATAAGGATTAAGGCTATAAGTGGAAATTTATTCTGTAAAACTGATTTTTCGTTTTTACCTAAGTCTAAATTAAGATCTGTTGCAGTTGTTTCTTCTGAAATAACTGTTGGTTTTTTATTTTGAAGATAATAGTAATAATCATCTCCACTCTGATCTAAAGGTTTTGAATCTTTGCATGTATGGCAATTTTCCCCTAAACAAACTCCACAATCAGTTGAACAGGTTGAGCAAGTTTCAGCACCATTACATTGACCATCACCACATCTTGGTGGTATAGTTACTGTAAATATTACTGTATCGCTTCCTGTATTTCCTGCATCATCTCTACAAGTTACTTTCCAAGTATTTATTCCGGTAATTGAAGTTATTCCTGTTACTGTATTCTGTCCATTTGAGACTGAAGGAATATTTACTGGAAGTGCTCCATTTAATTTGTAAGTACAAGAATTTAAGTGTTCATCATAAACAGTAAATGTTAATCTTGTTATTTGTGAAGTGTAAGTTGTTGCAATAGGATTTGTTATATCTACAACTGGTTTTGTTGTGTCTTGGCATACTCCACAATCTTGTGAGCAAGTAGAACAAGTTTCAGCATGATTACATATATGATCTCCACACACTTCAAGTTTACAAGTGCTTGAACATCCATCATTATTTAACTTATTTCCGTCATCACACTGTTCACCAGTATCAAGAATATGATTTCCACATACAGGTAAATAACAATCATCATCCACATAAAGTTTTAGTGTACTGCTATTTTGCCATCCTTTTTCATTACTCCAGATTTTAAAATAATTGCTTATTTGGAAATCTCCACATTGTGATGGCTCTAAAATTTTTGTACTAATCATTATTGTTCCTTCTTCTCCTGATGAGACAGTATGAGCATTAAATGTCAAAGTGTTTGTAGCTTCATTAAATACGGGTATTTCATAATATCCAAAAGAGATACCTTGTGTATCGCTGTCTCCTGTAACACCCTTAGAATAAGCTATAACATCCAAATTAGAATTTAATACGTCTTGTATCTCTGCTCCACCGCCAGTACATTCACCATTCCCGATATTTTTGTATTTTAATGTGAATGTAACAATATCTCCAGGTTTTACATTTGATTTATTTACTGATTTTGAAAGTTGAAGTATACATTCTTTAGCTATTTCTGTTTGACACGTACTTGAACATCCATCTCCACTAACTTTATTTCCATCATCGCATTGTTCTGTTCCTTCTAATTTACCATTACCACATACAGGACCACATACAGGAGCACAAGCTCCACAATCACTAGGACAAGTTGAGCAAGTTTCAGCTCCATTACATTGTCTATCACCGCATCTTGGAGGACAAACTCCACAATCAGTTGAGCATGTTAAACAAGTTTCACCATGATTACATATATTATCTCCACATATTTCTGTTTTACAAGTACTTGAACAACCATCATTATTCAATAAATTACCATCATCACATTGTTCACCACTATCAAGAATATGATTTCCACATGAAGGTTGATAGCAATTATTATCCACTAAAATATTTATTGTATTGCTATTTTGCCAGCCTTTTTCATTACTCCAAATTTTGAAATAATTACCTATCTGAAAATCTCCGCAATTTTCTGGCTGTAATATTTTTGCAGAGAATCTTATTGTTCCCTCTTCTCCTGGAGAAACAACATGAGCATTCCAGGTTATAGTGTTTGTTGATTCGTCAAATCCAGAAGTAGTCTGCCAACCATAAGAAAGGCTTTGTCCATCACTATCTCCTGTAAGTGTCTTAGTATAGCTTCCAGTATAATCTAAATTAGAATTTAATATCTCCTGTATTTTTACTCCACCACCAGTACAAGCACCATCCCCTATATTTTTGTATTTCAAGGTGAATGTAACAATATCACCTGGCTGAACATTTGTTTTATCTACAGATTTTGTTAATTGAAGTATGCATTCTTTTTGTTCTTCAATCATGCAAGAAGAAGAACATCCATCACCATTAACAGTGTTTCCATCATCACATTGTTCAGTTCCTTCTTTTATTCTATCTCCACAAGTTGGAGTGCAAGCCCCACAGTCTGCTGAACATGTTGAGCAAGTTTCAGCACCATTACATTGGCCATCACCACATCTTGGAGGAATTGTTACATCTAAATATCCTGATGTAGCACTTTCTGAAGAACCAATAACCTTTGCAATAAAATAATATGTAGGGGTTGTATCTCCATTAAGAGGAGCAATAGCTACCCAATTTGAACTAACAGAATTTGAACTTGAGAAAATTGCAGTTGCAGTATTAGTAACATATAAATCTCCAAGAGGTTTATCTTGATATACTGCAAAATCAATTGTTTTTCCATTGCAATTAGAGCCTTGAACAATTAAGGAAACAACTTGTCCAGTAAGAGTACTTGAAACACTCCAATGAGCATTTGTTAAATCACAAGTTGGAGGGCAAACTCCACAATCAGTTGAACAGGTTGAGCAAGTCTCATCTCCATTGCATTGACCATCTCCACATCTTGGTGAACATACACCACAATCACTTGAGCATGTAGAACATGTTTCAGCTCCATTACATTGACCATCACCGCATCTTGGTGGACATACTCCACAATCAGTTGAGCATGTTGAGCAAGTTTCAGCACCATTACATTGGCCATCACCACATCTTGGTGGTATAGTTACTGTAAATATTACTGTATCGCTTCCTG
>CAYNWY010000076.1:0-3855 GCA_964401065.1 Candidatus Woesearchaeota archaeon | reverse complement strand
TGTGTGGTAGATGTTTAACAAAAATCCCTCGAGATTAAATTTCGAGGGATTTTACCTTGACTATAATTTGATCAAGAATAAAACGAATATTGTGTCTATTAAGCCAAAAACAGAAAAAATGCTTTTAAAAAATTTCAGAAAAATAAACCGTTTCTAAGATAATTAATCTATTTCTCGATTAAGTAATAATTTCCGAAATGGAAAACGGTTTCACTTGAATCGTTGTATTTTTATCTTACATAAACCTATAAAGAAATTATCAATTCACCACAAATATTTTAACTAATAACTTCAAAACCAATAGACTCTACCTTTTCGTTATTCAGATAAACTTCTAATTTATAATGACCAATTTCTTCAGGAATACGAAGGCAACAGAGCCTTATTATTCCTCTACCTGGTTTTATAGTAGACTTTGCATAGAATCTCTTAATTAGATTCCCTTTATTATCCACTATTTCAAAATATCCTTCAGATTCTTTAGAGATAAAACATTCACCCGTTATTCTAACTAAGTCATTTTTCCGAAAAGTGGTAGTGGCTAACCCAGGAACTTCTGTCCAATTTTGATTTTCCTCTTCAATAATTTTTTCCAAACTGATTGAAACATAATCTTTTTGTGTTATTAAATCTTTATCTAACAACGTAGCTTTTTTATTTTCTTTACGGTTAACGTAAAGGTAGAAAGATAAGAAAAATATACCTATAAGCACTAGAACTATGATAATTATTAATATTTTTTTCTTTTTCATAATATTTTATGTAAATTTTGTTATATATCTATTTTTTCTTTTTCTTTAATCTTTTATCTTTTCTATTTTTAGAATAATCATCTTGGAGAATTTCAAGATAAGCTCGGCTTAAATCAAAGCTAGGAGGGGAAAAATTCCTAAGTTTCTCCATTCTATCAACTAGATTCTTAGTAACTTTTATCGATTCTAGCACCGAAACATGATAATTGACAAATCTCTTTATAGAGTTGGCTATTTTTTCAATCTCTAAATCATTTACAAAATTATTATTCCACCATAGAGAAATTTCTGAAAAGGTTTCCTCTAATTCCTTTAAAAATGGTGTTATTGACTTATTGATAGCTATAACAAGCAGGTGATTTAAAGATTCTTTAATCTGCCTTTTTTCACTATTAGTGGCAATAATATTATAATCTCTATTCTTGTTTTTCTTATCCTTCAGGTGCTGACTTATTATTTTCAAAGATGTCATTATCATAATTATATTATCTCGAGATAATATTTTTCTAATTTGAGGATTTTCTAAAAGTTTTTTTATTTTTTTTATCCTTTTTTGCATATTCTTAACTCATTATCTCGTTGAATAAATCAAGAGAATCTTTCTTATTTTCATTTAAAATACTATAAATTTTATTATAGAGATTTAGCTTTTTATATGTTTTAATCATAGCATAAATTTTTGCGTGTTCAAGCTGACAAACGGTAGGAATTGGCGAAAATAAATCTCCTGTAGTTTCAAATTGTGAGCCTAAACATCCCCCTGAACACAAATATTTTAATAAACAATTTTCACAAATAGGCGTATTTTTGGTATTAAAAGTCATCGCCGTAATAAACAATTCAGGGTTTTCACTTTTTATCCCTCTAATTTTATTATCTTTTACAATGAAGCGACTTGTTATTAAATGGGGATAAAAAGTTCGGTGGCAAGGACCAATTGCTAAATCTCCTAGTCTTACAAACAAAGTAGATTGAAGTGAACAACCTAGCCCTCTCCCAATTGTTGTAAAAGAAGATCGTAAAGTATTATATCCAGATCCCCTGATAAAATTTAGGAATAAATTTTTATCTCTTTTACAAGGATTAATAAAAGTCCACTCGATTAAGAAGCTTATAAATTCCGCATAATCTTTAATCTCTCTTTCAGCCCACTCTACATTCCTAACCTCTAGTAGATAAAGACTATAAAAAGGAATTTTGAATCTTTTAAAATTTTTTTGGAACCATAGAAAATTATCTCTCCAGTTTTCAATTAAATTAGAATAAATCATTGGATGAAACCCAAAATCATATTTTTTAACAAACCTAAAAACTTTATCGTAATAATCACTATCTCTTTCTGTGTTTTTCCCCTTTACTTTAAAAGGTCTATTTCCCTTATCACAATATTTCCCATCAATTGAAGCTGATAAAGTAATAGGAATTCCTACTTTTCTTGAATAAATAATAAGTTCTTCTATTCTTTTAATCTTTTCTAGAGAGATTAAAAAAGTGTAATTAGTAGGGATTACAATCTTTCGAGGTTTGTTTTTTACTTTCCTAAATTTATTTAAAATTAGATTTAAAGCTTTAAAACTAATTTCTTGAGAAAAGGGTTCTCCTCCAAAAAAATCAATATCCGGATGATATTTATTTTCTATTAGCCAATTTAAGACAATCTCCAGATTTTTTAAAATAATTCTTGAGTCCTGTATTTCTTTTGGATATAAGTCTTCACCATAATTTGCAAGATAACAATATTTACAATTTAAGTTACACTTAGTGTTAACATAAAGTTCAAGCCTATTAAAGTTCTCTATTCCGTTTTTAAACCCTTTTAAAAGAGTGTGTTTTAAAAAAGAATTTAATAAGATATTATTTTCTTGCTCCAAAGTTTTCTTCATAATCTTTTAACACTTCTAAGAAAGCGCCGTTGGCAAAAATTTTGATTGATGAGACCGGAGTAATATATGTCGTCCCGGTATTTAATAAATTTTCGGCGGGGCAACAGAAAGCAGAATTTATAAATAAAGCAAATAATATTGCGAGATTGTCATCTTTTAAATAAGATTTCTTACACTGACCAGCAATTGCCAATTCTTTCAATATAGCAACAGTTGAAGATATCTTAAATCTAGTAAAATCATGATAGTTCCTGAGAACATACAACATTCTAATTATATCTTTTGTATTTCTAATATTGACATTATATCTACTATTAATAAAGTCAATCGTCCCTTTTTTAAATAGGTCTACATCCCAATTTTTGAGATTAACCTGTGATATTATACTGTCAAGATAGTTTTGATCGCTTAAAAAAAACATTCTATGACAAAGATTTAAATTCTTATTCATATTCAAAGCAAAATTACTATCTCCAGCACTACAACTAAACATGGAAGGTTTAATAAATATTTCGTCTTGAAAATCAATTAATTTTTTGAATCGATAAGTATAGACATTTAAAGATTCCCCAATGTGTCTCCAATATTTTTTCTCTTTATTCTCCTGATTTATAAACCTTAATTTCTTGAAAAATTTTGCTAAATTTTCACCATCAACTTTAGTATATTTAGCAACAGATAAACTTGGGAGAGAGGAAGGAATTAATTTTAAATTTCTATTTTTATTCTTTCTTTTATATTCAACAAAGATATTTTCAAAATAATCAAAATATTTTTTTATTTTAGAGTCGCTTTTATTAAATAGATTAATGTTATCTTTGGTAAGAGTTGATTTAAAAGAAAAAATAACTTTTAATTTTTTAAAGTCAAGATGATTAATTTTTTCAATTAAATAAAATAAATTTTGGGGGACTATCTTTGACGCTCCTTTTATCCTATTAATGTCCGTTATAAAAGCAGGACCATCTAAAGATATCTGACATTGAAAATCTATCTTTCTATTCTCTTTTGCTAATTTTTTAACAAAAGATAAAATTATATCTGGATTAGTTATTAAAGAAGTAGAAAAAGAAATTGTCTTAATCTTCGGAAAATTATTTATCAACTCAGGAATTCTTTTCTCTATCAATTTTAATGTAATAGTTGGTTCTGCCCCCCAAAGTCCTAAGGCTTCCAAATTTTCTCCATATATTTCTTTCAAATCTACAATGAAGCTACCT
>CAYNWY010000075.1:1643-4048 GCA_964401065.1 Candidatus Woesearchaeota archaeon | reverse complement strand
ATAAAAATGAATATTAATTATTTAGACAGGAGTTTATTATTTAGATTTATGATAATTATATTATTATAATTCACTAGAATTATTCTTTTCTCTGACATCCCTAGCTAAAAATCCCCACCAAGGATTTCTTATCTTTACTGTCTCGCCTGTTTCAGCATTTACTTCGGCTGTCATATGCTCTCTTACAGGGACTAACCAGAATAGTCTTGCTCTTTTATTAGTTTGAATATGATAATATCCATCTTCATCAAGATTAATTGATTCATTGTATAATTTTCTATGTGTTTGATTTTGTAACCTTTCTTTTATTTCATCTGGAAGCTTTACTTCGTGAGTTATGTTTCCTCTGAAAGTTCCATAAAGTTTTCCCTCTTCATTTTTATATAATGTTACATTAGTTGACATATTTATGTTTTTTATTTGTACTATCATATTTCCAGAGTTTCCAGCGTAGACAGTCATCTCTCTTGTTCCATTTTCAAATAAGCATTTTATAGTTGAACCAGAACAAACACATTCTTCAGGGCAATCTCTCGTTTTATTATATCTTCTTAGTTCTTCTTTTTCATAACAGGATTTTGTAAGTCTTGGCTGTTCATTATCTTCATCAGGACAATCAGATATTTTTGTGCACTGTCTTGTTTGATTTCCATTGATACAAGTGCTCCATTTTGTGCAATTCCATGCTTCGCATTCATCTTCATTATCATTCTCAGCTCCAAGTAATTCTTCTTCATCATTGTCATTCTCAGTTTCATTCTCTTCATCATCGTTCCTTTCCCCTATGCATTTAAATTCTTCTTCATCCCAGCCAGGATATCCTTTATTTATGCAACATTCATTCTGTGTTCCAGGAGTTACTGTTCCACAAGAAGTCCCAAGTAATTCATCGTCCTCTTCATCATCTGAATTGTTTGATAAATTTGAATTGTTTTCAAGAGCAAAGACAAAGCCCACAAATAATACAGCAAACATAGCAAAAATCAATACTTTTTTCATATTTTATTTAATCCCTTGTGGTTTATAAAAGTTCTTATGAGTTCTAATCTGTTGGAAGCTTTATTGTTTTTATTTAAAAATTAAGTTATCATAAAACACATTCTAAAATATTGCTTAACTATTGTATTTATAGAATAGCTGTTACAGATAATTACAAATTGTATGAAGAAAATAGAAAAATCAGATTATTTCCCCAAATCCAATGAGTCTCCAGTGATTGTTTATATTTCTTGCAATACCTACATTGTCTCCTTTAAGGGCAATTATTGGTATGCTTAAAGATAAATCAATTGTGTCTTTTGAAATTTTCTCAACAATCCCAATTGTTATTGTTGTGTTTACAGAAAGCATCAGGACTTCTTTTGTTTTTATGGGTTCAACTTTCTGCTGTTGTTCCATTCCCAGCACTTCTTCAAACAATTTTGTTTTTATAGATAATTTATGAGTTATTTCTGGTAAATTTCCTTTAAGAGAAACAACACATCCATTTAAGGAATCTGCTTTTGTTAAAAAAGGATCTAGAGAGGTTTCAATTGAGATGCTTGCACCAGGAGAAATCTCTTTGAGAGATTCTGTTCCTTTGTAGAGAGAAACTATTTTTGCTGTAAGGGTTTGGTAAATTGTTTGATTGTTTTTCTTTATGTTCAGTCCTGGTTTTATTTCAATCTCTTTCCCTACTTTTAATTTTCCTTTTTTTAGTATTCCCCCTAAGACTCCTCCTTTAAGATTAGGTATATTTGTTCCTGGCCTGTTTATGTCAAAACTTCTTGCCACTAGAAATATTGGTTTGGAAGTCTCGTCTCTTTTAGGAATTTTAAGGTTACAAAGTTCTTTGAAAATTTTATCAATGTTTATCTCTTGCTGTGCTGAAACAGGAATTATTGGAGAGTCCTCTGCAATTGTCCCTTTTACAAATTCTTTTATTTTTTTGTAATTTTCAAGAGCTTTTTCTTTTGAAACTAAATCTATTTTATTTTGGATTATTATGATATTTTTTATTCCTTTTGCCTGCAAAGCCATAAAATGTTCTCTGGTTTGTGGTTTTATACCTTCATTTGCAGCCACAACCAGCAAAGCAGCATCTATTATTGCTGCTCCTGAAAGCATGTTTGCCATTAGCATCTCGTGTCCTGGCGCATCTATAAAAGAAACATATCTTTGAGGAGTGCCTTTTTTTGTATTATAATTTTCTCCATCCTTGTAAATAATTATTTCAGCATATCCTAATTTTATTGTAATCCCTCTCTTTAGTTCTTCAGAATGAGTGTCTGTAAATTTACCAGTTAACTTGCTAAGTAAAGTTGTTTTTCCATGGTCTATATGTCCAACAACTCCAACATTAATTTCTGGTAAGTTTTCTGTTTTTGCCATATAATTGAATTGGAGAAGGAGTTTTTAAGGGTTTT
>CAYNWY010000075.1:0-1543 GCA_964401065.1 Candidatus Woesearchaeota archaeon | reverse complement strand
AAGGAGTTTTTAAGGGTTTTGTGTTAACATTAATTTTTTCTTGAATATGCATACAAACCATAACTATTATTATTAAAAGCATATTTGATGAGATTTCTATGACAGTGTTTTGAAAGAAAAACTGTCTCTTCTTTTAATTTTAATTTCATTCTTTCCCTTAGATCATTTCTTGACAGTTTATAGAATTCATCTGCTAATTTTTTATATCCATTTTCCCTAGCAAGTTCTCCTGCATGAAAATAATCCCCCTTTTTAATAAAAGGATACATCTCTTCTTTAACATCTTCTATCTTTTTTACTGGTTTTTTAGTAAACATTTTAGATTAAATAATTTTAATTATTCATCAATGGAACCATATTCTATAAGCATTTCTCCAGCTGAAAGATAATTTTTGCTTATACTCTCATTTCCCATATTAAATACTTTTTTTGCAGTGTTCATAACATCTACTAAATCTGTAAATGTTCCTTCATCATCAATTTCAAAACTCTCATTCTCATTTCCTGTTCGAGTACTTAAGTTCTTATTAATTCTCTGGGCTTTTTCAGTATCTTTTTCCATTTTATTTTGCAACCTTCCCGTTTCCATCTAAATCAGGATATAATGTAGCCTTTTCAAGTGAACCATTTTTTTTCTTGACAGCATTTAGATAGTCAGAATATGTAACAGTGTTATGAGGGATATTTTCAAAAGTGTATGCATTATATGGGATTGCTGTGCTAGAATACCACTTTGCACCATCAAATTTCTCTTTAGAAATTCCAGAATAATTTTCAGCCAATCTATGGGTACATAGTCCCATTGTTCCTAAGAGAGCTAATCCTAGAACGATGTTCTTTCCTCTTCTGTATGCTTTATCTAATCCATCTTCTTTTTCCATAAATATTCTATAATTTTAAAGTTTATAAATCTTTCTATATGTTATTTCTTTTAAGGAGTAACATTTAAGCTTGAGAAGGGGGCTCTTTTGCAGGTTTAGGGAACATTTCCTTTAGTTTCTTTGAGCCCTCTTTTATTAATTTTAGATTAATCTGAGTTATTGCAGTTGAAATGACTTTTCCACGGACTGTTTTTCTTAATCTCAGTCCATTCGGTGTTGGGTTAGACCTTTTTCTTTTTCCCTCTCTCTTTGAGCGCTTATGCATAGCTTTTCCATAATTTAAAAGAACTTTTTTTAATCCTATTCCTTCAACTTCTTTCATTGAAGTAAATCCAGATTTATCGCTAGTCCCTGTTATTTCGAATTCATATCCTTCGAAATCTTTAGAAAGTTCCTTACCAGAGATTTTATCTCCTAAAGATTTTCCAACTAATCCTTCAGATTCTGTTTCGAACTTGTAAGTTTTACCTTCTTTGGTACCTATATTTATTTTGAACGGCATTTTGAAATTTCTACCATTGTAGGTTCTTACGACACGTGTATCTTCACGTGGAGTTTTTTAAGAACCCCAATATTTAGATTGAAAAATGGTTTTTAAATCATTCGCTTTTGTTAAGTCAATAATCAAACTTAACATCTCTTCATTTTTCTTAAAAATATTC
>CAYNWY010000074.1:0-4092 GCA_964401065.1 Candidatus Woesearchaeota archaeon | reverse complement strand
CTTAACATTATCCAAACATTTTTAAATGAACTTTTTTTTAATACTTTATCCAATGAACATAAGGGAGGATATTTAGTTCTCTTTTATGCAATTTAGCGAGGAATAATGGGTTCTTTGGAAACAACTCCATGTGAGGATACAAATGTCGTAAGAACCTACAATGGTAGAAAGGTAAAAAAATGGACATATACCAAATAATAGAAAAAGCAAGAAAGACAGGAAAAATAGAGAAAGGAACTAATGAAGTTACTAAAGCAGTGGAAAGGGGAACTGCCAAGCTTGTTGTTTATGCAGGAGATGTTCAGCCAAAAGAAATAGTCCAACATTTGCCTGTTTTATGCAAGGAAAAAAACATTCTTTGCAAAGAAGTTGATAGCAGGCAGAAACTTGGGATTGCTGTTGGAATAAAAGTTCCAGCTTCTTCAGTTGCAGTTATCGAAGCAGGTGATTCTCAAAAAGATATTGCTGGATTAAAATGATGGGGTTCTTTAAAAGAGCTAAAGCATTTGTTTGCTTCGCTCACAAAAAGAACCTACAATGGTAGAAAATGGGGATTTCTTAAAAAGAAATCCTACAATGGCAAAGAAAGGGAAAATATAAAATGAAAGAGCAGAAAAAACAGGAAGTAAAACAGCAGGGAGCTAAAGGAAGTGATAGAATCGTTACAGAGGAAGCTGTTCCTGCAGTTGTTGAAGAAATTCTTGGAAGAACTGGTTTTAGAGGAGAAATTACACAGGTTAAGTGCCTTGTTCAGGCAGGAAGAGACAATGGACGTTCTATGAGAAGGAATATTAAGGGACCTATCAGAGTAGGGGATATTTTAATGCTCAGAGAGACAGAAATAGAAGCGAGAAGAATTAAATCAAATATTACAAAGGGGTCTTATAGTTAAAATGCCAAAATGTGTTTATTGCGGTAAAGATTATGACATTCATAGAGGGTTAACCCTTATTATGAAGGATGGTGTTATAAACTATTTATGCTCTTCAAAATGCAGAAAAAATATGCTCATGAAGAGAAGGAAAGTTAGGTGGATTTCTAAAAGTGCTTCCAAAGAAAAAGCAGAATAATTATCAATAATTCTAAATTAAGCTATATAGTAGCAAGATTGATTAATAGTCGAGCAATATTTTGTTTTAACAGATAATTATATTCTCTATGAGCCGAAGAATATTTAAATAAAGATTTTTATTAGTATATAGAGAAAGATGGTTGAAAAAGACAAGATTTTTTCGAGCAGGATAAAGTACGATGGAGTCATGGATTTTAAAGAGTTTTACAAATTTTGTTATCAATGGCTCGTAGAGGAAGCAGGACTGGAGGTTGTTGAAAATAAGTATGCTGAGAAAATTTCAGGAGATTCAAAAAATATAAAGGTTGAATGGGCAGGTTCAAAAAAAGTTACTGATTATTTTAAATTCCAGATTGAGGTTAAATTCGAGGTTTTGAATTTGGTAACTATTGAGGTTATGCAAGATGGAAAAAAAGTTAAGATGAACAAAGGAAGTGTTGAAGTATCTGTCAAAGGAAATTTATTAAGAGATTACGAGGGCAAATTTGAAAAAACTGCTAGTCAAAAATTCATGAGGTCAATTTATGAAAAATGGGTTATATACTCTAGAATCAAAGAATACGAGGGAAAACTTATTGAAGATTGCAATGAATTCTTAGCTCAGGCAAAGGCTTTCTTGGATTTGGAAGGAAAAAGATAAATAAATACCAACCGAAATCCTTAAATATTAAATTCTTTTAATGTTTTTATGAAAAAGGTTGTTTTATCATCATTAATATTTTTATTGACATTATTAATAGTACCTTCAGTTCTCGCTCTCGACCTTTCTGTGGAAAAAACAAGTGCAAATGAGGTTTTGATTATCGGATTAAACGAGCCTGCAACCTTTGATTTAAGCATAAAAAACAATGGAGCTTCTGAAAGCTTAACATTTTACACTTTTTTTACTCAAGAGTTTTATCCTAAGGGAACTATACTTTTAGGAAAAGAAGAAACAAAGGAAATTTCTCTTCAGGTTTATCCTCCTTTAAAAATCAAGCCAGGGTATTATACATTTGATTATTACATAAGAAATAATAGGGGTGATGAAATTCCTCAGACATTGACAGTTGATGTTATTAATTTTGAAGATGCATTTGAGGTTGGTTCTGCTGAGTTTGACTCAGAATCAAAAACACTTAACCTTTATGTACATAACAGAGTAAATTTTAATTTCGAGAATGTTAGTGTTTTATTTACTTCACCTTTCTTTAATTTTGAAAAGGAATTTACCTTGGGTCCTAACCAGAGAAATGATTTTACAGTAACTCTTAACAAGGAAGATTTCAAGAAACTAATGGCTGGTTATTACACTTTTGAGGCAGATATAAAAGCTAAAGGTGTTGAGGGAACAGTTGAAGGAACTCTCAAATTCTCTGAAAAGGATATTCTTACAACAAACAAAAAAACTTATGGTTTCATAATCAACACCAATGTCATTGAAAAAACAAATGAGGGAAATGTTGTTGCAACCACAGAAACTGTAATAAAGAAAAACATTGTTTCAAGATTGTTTACTCATTTCAGTCCAGAACCAAACACTGTTGAAAGAGAAGGATTTACAGTATATTATACTTGGTTGAGTGAAATTCCTCCTGGAGAAGCTTTAACAATAACTGTAAAGACTAACTGGCTTCTTCCATTGCTAATCGTGCTTTTGGTTGTATTAGTTGTTGTTCTTGTCAAGAATACTTCAAATAGAAATATCATTTTAAAGAAAAAAGTTTCATTTGTAAATGCTAAAGGCGGAGAATTTGCATTAAAGGTCATGATTCTCGTGGAAGCTAAGAACCATATAGAAAGAGTCAGTGTTATTGACAGATTGCCTTTCCTTACAAAGGTTCATGAGAGGTTTGGAGGAGAGCAACCTTCAAGAATTGATGAGAAAAACAAGAGAATGGAGTGGAATTTTGAAAGGATGCAGCCTGGAGAAAGAAGAGTCTTTTCATACATAATTTATTCAAGAATAGGTGTTCTAGGAAAGTTTGCATTACCTCCTGTGACTGCTGTTTATGAAAGAGAAGGCAAGGTTAAGGAAGCACAATCAAATCAAGCTTTCTTCATGCTTGAGCCAAGAACGAGAAAGGATATGGAAGAGTAAATACTTAATTGATACTTTTTATTTTATACAAAGATTAAAAAATAAGAGAATTTTATTCTATATATGCTGAAAAGAGGGGATTCAAGGGGTTTGTCAACCATTATTGCAACCCTCTTAATAATAATCCTTGCTTTGGTATTAATTGGTATACTTTGGGTAGTTATGAGAAATTTTATTTTGCATCAATCAAAGTTGATTGAAATGGAAAAAGAGTTTTTTGCTGAGAATATTGAAATGAGTTCTGTTAAGATAGATGATAGTTTTGTAAGTCTCTCTTTAAAAAGAACAGGGGGAACGACTAAATCTAGTAGTCAAACGAATCAAAGCGAAATAATAGAAAAGGCAGAAGTAGATATTATATCTGTAGTGGATATTTCTGGAAGTATGTTGGGAGAGGGGTTAACTTCTGCTCAAGAGGCAAATAAGGAATTGATAAACATACTTTTTGAATCAGAAGGAAACAGAATAGGCCTTGTAGGATATAGTACAACTGTAGACAATTCCGCAAGCCTTAATTTAACAGATAATTTAACTCAATTAAATAATAAAATTGATTCCTGGCATGCAGGAGGAAGCACTTGTATTTGTTGTGGAATAAATGAAGCATTTAAAAAATTAAAGCAGCAATCCCCTAATGAGAGAGCAAAAAAAATAATTGTGATGAGTGATGGGGAGGCAAATGTAAAATGTATATGGAATGCACCGAATGCATCACAAGATGCTATTAATTCCTCTTGTTATGCAAAAGAAAATTTAGATAATTTGATTGTATATTCTATAGGAGCTGGTGAAAATGTAAATGAAGAAACTCTTAGGGGCATATCAGACTGTGGGGGAGGAAAATATTTTTCTGCAATGAACATAAGTGAATTAATAGATGTTTATAGAAGCGTAGCAGAAGAAATTAAAACTACTTCTATATCAGTAAACAAATTTAATT
>CAYNWY010000073.1:0-4179 GCA_964401065.1 Candidatus Woesearchaeota archaeon | reverse complement strand
CGTAGTTTAGCTGTTATTTAAGCCTTTTTGGTCCGTTTTCTGGTCAATCACCTAAATTTAAAACAAATACAAAATTATCGTTGGAATTAATAAACAACCCATCATTTGGGTTTTTCTTATATTGAGAGAGATACAATATATTCCTGTTGCAGTGGATATTGCAAAGACTGCAAAACCTGCCAAACCAGAAATTAAAAGGATAATTGTGCTCAATAAAATAATTATAGCAATTGATAATTTTTTGTAATTTATTTTTTCCATTATTCTTAGAAATTTTATTGAAAGGAATTTTACAAGGAAAAAAGAGATGATTCCAGATATTAAACAAACACAAAGAATGAGAACTAGGGTGTTTAAATTCATTGTTCCAATCAAGGATTGTATTACTGCTGCAGCGCCTGTTCTTGTTTTTGAGATGCTGTATAGAGACACAAAAGACAACCCCATTACCAAGACATTTACTGCTCCCATTAGGATTAAAAAATCTTTTTCATCTGTTCTTGAAATCTGATTACCTATTACTGCTGCTTGCCCTCCTCCAAGACCGGGAAGAAACCCACAAAGAGGAGAAGCAATTAATGCACCAGAAATTGGTTTTATAAATTTTCTAAAATCCAATTTTTTAAATTTTAATTTTTGTTTTGGGATTTTTGTATTTTGATTAATACTAATTAGAAGCATTGAACTTCCAAATAACCCGCTTAATAAAGGTAATAAAGGTTCTTTTAAGTTTAAGTTAAGTACACACATTCCCAGAATACCGGTTAGACTAAGTGCTATAAATGCTTGAAATTTTTTCTTTTCTGAGAAGATCATTATAATACATACTACAATTAAAATATAGGGAATTATTTTTTGTATTGCTGGATAAACTCTTGAAACAACAAATGCAAGGGGGAAGGCTAAGATAGCTAGGAGGAAAACAGATATTACTCCCCCATATGCAGTTCTCATTGTTGCTTGATACCCTTCCCCTTTTTTTAGCATTTCATGTCCGGGTAGCACAGAGAGTTCTGTATCTGTGTCTGGGCATCCTAAAAAAATACTAGGTATAAAGTCTACAAAAGTATGGGTTATTGCAAGTGCGGCTATGAACACTACAAGATAAATAGGAGATAGGCTAACAAGAACAGAGGAAGAAAGAGCTATTAAGAATGCTCCCACAAGATTTATATGTATTCCAGGGAACAAGCCTGTGAATGTGCCAATCAGCACACCTACTAGCAAAGCAATTATTAATTCAATAAGCATTTAGATAGAGTGCTTAAATAAGTTTTTAACGATTATACGAATAGAAAATAAATATTCTAATGTTATATTAATTATTAATTTTCTTCTGTTTCTTTTATAAGAAGATTTAAAACAGCTTCTGTTAATTTTTCTCTTTCTTCTTCAAAAAAATCCAAGGAAGGTTGTCCATTAACTTCTAACATTACCCATTTCCCATCTTTTTTTAGCATATCAATTCCACAAATTTTTATGTCTAAAAATTTCATGAGTTTTTTTATTCTTTTTTCTAATATTTTATCAACTTCAAAATGTTCAAATTTTTTTGCATAAACCCCTGTAGCCTTCCATCCAGCATTGTTTCTTTTCAAAGCGGTTTGAATAATTTTGTTTCCTATTACAGTTACTCTGTAACTTGGAGATTTTATGAATTCTTGTGCAATTATAGGTAATTTTTCACTGCCCTTTTTCCAAAATTTTTTTATTAATGCTTCTGCTTCCCCCATGCCTTTTGCCTTTCCAACATATTCCCCCATTGTTCCTGTGGTTCTCTTTAAAATAACAGGCCATCTCCCAAATTCCTTAAGCTCTCTTTTTGCATTATTTATATTTTCAGAAAGAAGAATTGTGTCTGGAGTAGGAATATTGTGCTGCTTGCATTTTACATAAAACATCCATTTATCTTCGGTACGATAATAGGAATTAGAGGATTCAAATATTTTTATTCCCCATTCTTCTATTGTTTTTGTAAGCTCTATAGAAAAATCATCCCAAACACTGCAATAAACGACATCACATTGTTTTATTTTTCTTTTTACCGATTTGATATTAAATTTGTCTGAGATATTAACTGTTATTAGCTTAACATCTTTCTTTTTTGCAAGTTCAAGAAATGTTTTTACTTCGTCTGTTGGCTCTCTTCCGCAGCAAATTATTCCTATTGTCTTTTTTTTCACTTTATTTTTAATACAATTTTATATTTAAATCTGATGTTTTTTTCTTTTTGATATTAAATTTATAAATATGTTTGTTTTTGATTGTTTATGACTAAAGAGTATAAATTAAAAAAGAGGTTTTCTGTATATATTTATTATCTTGTTATTCCAGCATTTGTTCTCTTCTCTTATTTAAATTATAACCTTCCCTACTTCAATGTGGGCATCTTAGATTTAAGAACAATGATGTCTGTAGTTACGTTTTTATTTGGTTTTTTTATCTCTATCTCTTTTTCTATGATTCTTTCAAGAGCATCTACCCTTCGTGATGATTTGGCTACTGAAACAGGAAAAATAATTTCTCTATTTAAAACATCAAAGTTTTTTGGAGAGATATTCAATAAAAAGATAGCAGAAAGGATAGATGGGTATACAGTTGCTACACTTAGAGATTATGACCATTATGAAGTTGGAAGAGGATTTTTATATGAGATATATGAAGATTTAAGAAATCTTACTTTAACAAGCGAAACCCAGAAGGCTTACCTTTCTCAATTTTTGTCAACACTTAATGATTTTGAGAAAGTTCATGAAAAACTAGAAGCTTTAACCTCTGAGAAGATGCTTTTTGCAATGAAATTAGCAAATTATGTTCTTGCAGTTTTGCTTATCTCTCTTTTATTCTTAAATAGGGGAGAAACGTTTACAAATGTTCTTTTTGTAATTTTGTCTACAGTTATTGTGTTCCTTCTTTTAATAATAGAAGATTATGAGAACCTGAGAATTGGAGATTATATAAATAATATAAGTAATTCGGAACAGATATTTGATTTGATTGGAAAAGACAGGTATTATCCGTATTCTGTGCTCGGAAGAATTAAATTAGAAAAAGGTAAAGTATACAGAATTGGAGTTTATAATCCAAAAACAAAAGAGGAAGAGGTATTACATCTTTCTTATAATTCAAAATTTGAATTTAATCTAGGAAGAGCTATAAAGAGGATTTATCAAAAATTCTCAAAGAATAAATCAGATTAATAAAATAGGTATCACTTTGTTTTAAACTCCACAACATCTAAATCCATTAATTTATGGTTTAGTCCGACTATTTGTCCTGGAAATTTACTCGAGGGCCCCCAAATTTTTGTTTCTTTAACTTTCTCTGAAAATCCCTTTAAAATTTTCTCTCCAATATCTTTTGCAGTTGCACCAGGTTCAATGATTATTGGCCTATTGCTCTTTTCTTTTCCAGGTTCTTTAGTATAAATCCTTAATTTATTAAAACTTCTAAATAATTTTTCTTTTAATTCTTCAATTCCTTCCGAGGTAAGGGCGGAAACAATAACAAAGTTGTGTTTTTTTGATTGTAAAGTTGATTGCAATCTTCTTTTTTCATTTTCATCTAACAAATCAATCTTGTTAAAGACAATTATCTTTTTTTTATTGTTGTTTCCTATAATCTCTTCCATCTCTTTTATCTCATTAAGAGAGTTTACTAAGATTAGGATAACATCTGTTGTGTGTGTTAAACCCCTATCATAATACTCTGATTCAATTGCAGGATTTTCTATTACTTGGATACTTGTCCCATCATAGAACATCATTCCTATTCTTGGAGAAGTTGTTGAAAAAGAAGTATTAGAAATTTGTGATTTTGCATTGGTTAATGCATTTAATAGAGAAGATTTTCCAGAGTTGGTTTTCCCAACAATTACTGTTTGCATATCCTCTTTTTTTATCCCTGCTTTTGAAGATTTACCGGATTTTTTTGATTTTTCTTTTTGTTCAAGAAGTTTTTTAAGGCGTGTTTTAAGTTGTGCTCTTAAATTTTCTCCTCCTTTATGAGCTGGAGCATAAGAAATCATCTTTTTCAGTTTTTCAATTTTCTCTTCAAGAGATTTCGCTTGGAGATATTCCCCTTCTGCTGCAGTATATTCTGGATGGGCATTTATTGGCATATAAATTTTTAAGTTGGTTCGGCTTAAATAATTTATGAATAGAGAGGAAATACTAGAGA
>CAYNWY010000072.1:0-4197 GCA_964401065.1 Candidatus Woesearchaeota archaeon | reverse complement strand
TAACATGACAAAAAGAAATTTATATTTACAATGGGATTCTACAGATTTGTGTAATCTTAGATGTGAACAATGCTATCATGAATTAGAAGGAAATTTTTTTCATAAACAAAATAAAAATTTAATGAGTCTTAAAGAAGTGTTTAGTATGGCTGAGGATTTAAAACTAACTTCAGAAAGATGGGATATGATACCTGATTTTGCTATTTCTGGAGGAGAACCCCTAATGCGTAAAGATTTGTTTTCTATATTGGATTACACACTAAAAGAGAACATCCCAACCAGATTGCTTTCTAATGGAACCTTAATCACAAGAGATATAGCAAAGAAATTGAAAGAAAAAAGTATCCGAGCAGTTCAGATTTCTATTGATGGAGAAAAAGAAGTCCATAATAAAATTAGGAAAATGCCTTTTGCATATGATAAAGCAATTAAAGGAATATATAACTGTTCTCAGGAGAAGATACCTGTAACTGTGGCAATGACTTTAATGAATGGTAATAAAGATACATTCGAAGAGGTAATCAAGAGTGCTATTTCTGCTGGGGCAGCTAGAGTGGGGTTCAAAACTTACGTGCCAAATCCATCTTTAGGTATTAAAGATCCAAATTTTGTTAATGCAGGAGATTTTTATAAATCTGCATTAGAGGCAAAAGAGCTAAAGACAAAATATAAATCTCAGATAGAGGTTTTAACCTCTGATGTCTTATTTCAGGTAATGAAAGAAGATAACCCTTTTATAGAAATTGCAAAAAAGGAGAATAAATTTTTAAGTGGATGCTCTGCAGGATACAGAGCAATTTCTGTCCTATCTGATGGGACTGTTTACCCGTGCAGAAGATTGCCTATACCTATTGGGAATATTAAAGAAGGATTAGTAAAGATTTTCTTGGAAAATCCAATAATGCAAGAATTTAGAGATATGGAAAAGATTAAAACAAACTGTTCATGTGATAAAGTAGTGCATTGCAGAGGTTGCAGAGCAGTAGCATTTGCTGTTACAGGAGATTATATGGCTCCAGATCCCATGTGCTATAAACATTTAATACAAAATGATAAACACTAAAGAAATCAAAAGGGAATTTATTTCCGAGTTATTGAGCAAGGATATTAAGAAAGTTCTTGATTTAGGTTGCGGGGAATTACTTCTTCTAAAAAGATTTTTAGAAAAAGGTATTTCTGTGACAGGTATTGATATTAAAGAACCTTCTGAAATACCAAAAGGTGCAATATTTGTAAAAGGGAATATTTTAAGTGTGGATTTTGATAAGGGTTTTGATTTAATTATCTCTTCTCTAATACTTCATCTCTTTAAAAAAAGATATGCATTAGAAATTATTTCTAAAATGAAAAATTCAACTGTTAATGGGGGATATAATTTTTTAGTTCTTCTTTCTAATAAAGATTCTCTTTACAATGAAGAAAAACTTTTTCCATCCTTAGAAGAAATATCTAAATTGTACTCTGATTGGAAACTGATTAAAAGTTTAGAAGATGAGACAGAATTTGAAGAGCATTCTGGTCTTCCCAGGCATAATCATAAGTTAATCTTTTTAATCTTTCAAAAAGTTTAGATTTCTTCCAAAATACTTATAAAACTCATTATCTTAATACGATAATTATGATTGAAAAGATAGACAAACATTATATATTACCCAGAGATTGGTGGAGCGTCAAATCTTTTTTAGGTTTACTTTATCCCCTTGTATTTGTTGGTTTGTATAAACTTTTTAGTATTATTATATCAGATATCTCTTCTGGTGTTAAGTATACTCTTCAGGAAATTTGGTCAGGCTTTATCTCTATGGTATTTGTTTTATGTGTTTCAGCTCTTCTTTTATGGCTTGTTTATCGCTCACTTAAGAAAACCACCATCCAATTTACCTCAGAAGAACTTCTTGTTGATAATAAAAATAAAATAAAGTGGGACGACCTTGTTGGATATAAAAGAGATGAAAATAGTGTAACCTTATTAGATTATAAGGATAAGCCCTATAGATTTTATACTGGAAATTTAACTTATTATGTTAACGAAGAGCTGAAAAAGATGATTAAAGAGCTACCAGAGAAATCTAAGAAATAAACTTAATTTTCAAATTTCTTCCAAAACTCTTGTTAAATCTGTAACCCTATCTCCATCTTGCAACTTAACAATACGCACTCCTTGTGCTGCTCTTCCCATCACTCTAATGCTTTCGAGAGAGGTTCTTATTACAATTCCTTTTGCAGTTGTCACAATTATATTGTCTTTACCACTTACTGAAATTGTTGTAACAACATTTCCTGTCTTTTCTGAAATCTTTAGGTTTATTACTCCTTTTCCCGCTCTTGCTGTTTTTCTATAATCTTGAACATCAGTTCTTTTTCCATATCCTTTTTCAGTTATTGTTAATATTGCAGGTGTGTCAAGTATTTCTAAGCTTACAACTTCGTCACCTTTATCTAATTTTATTCCTGTAACACCATAACTGGCTCTTCCCATTTCTCTTACATCATGAGAGTTGAATCTTATTGCCTTTCCTTTCTTTGTTGCGAGAAGAACTTCCTGGTCTTTCTTGACTGGTTCTACTCCAATTAGGAAATCTAAATTATCATTTGGTAAGTTTAGAGCTTTTATTCCAGAAGCTCTTGGATTTGAGAAATTGCTCAATGAAGTTTTTTTGACTACGCCCTTCTTTGTTGCCATGAATAAATCATCTTCAAAAGTCTTGACAGAAATTACATTAGTAACTTTTTCTTCTTTTAATCCTAGAAGATTGATTAATGCTTTTCCTTTGCTGTATCTCTCTGCTACTGGGATATCATAAGCCTTAAGCCATAATACTCTTCCTCTGCTAGTAAAGAACATTAAATAATCATGAGTTGAACAAGTTATTAATTGTTTTACAAAATCTCCCATTGCAAGATCACTTCCTATCACTCCTTTTCCACCTCTGTTCTGCTCTTTATAGGATTGAACATCCATTCTCTTGCAATATCCTTTATCAGTTATTGTAATAACAACTTCTTTTTCCTGGATTAAATCTTTTTCTTTTATTTCTTTAATACTCTTGAGAACTTGTGTCTTCCTGTTGTCTCCATATTCTTTCTTAAGTTCATTGACTTCCTTTACCATTATCTTCAAAACTTCTTTGATATCTGCAAGAATTGCCTCAAATTCTTTTATTTTTTGCTTTAATTCTTCTGCCTCTTTCTTTAACTTGTCAACTTCCATAGAAGTCAATTGCTGCAACTTTGTTTCAAGAATTGCCTGGGTTTGTTTTTTAGTTAATTTGTATTTTTTCATTAATTCTTCAGAAGCATCTGCAGCAGTCTTGGATTTCTTTATTAGATTTATAACACCATCAATGTCTTTTAATGCAATAAGCAGTCCTTCAACAATTTCCTGCCTTTCTTTTGCTTTTTCTAATTCAAATTTTGTCCTGCTTGTGATTATATGTTTTCTATATTTCACATAATACTCAAGGACTTCCTTGAGATTCATTACTTTTGGTCTTCCACCTGCAAGAGCCAAGAAATTCACATTGAAAGAATCCTGAAGTCTAGTATATTTGTATAAAGAATTAATTATGAATTTTGGATCTGCTTCTTTTCTCAATTCCAAGACTATTCTTGTCTTTCCTTTGGAAGATTCATCTCTTAAATTCCAGACATCCTTTATTTTCTTTTTCTGGATTAAATCTGCTATTTGTTCAACAAGAATAGTTTTGTTTAGCATGTAAGGAATTTCTGTTATAACAACAGCTTCTTTTTTGTTTATTGTTTCTGTGGTTGTTTTGCCACGCATTATTAATTTTCCTC
Source organism: Candidatus Woesearchaeota archaeon (assembly GCA_964401065.1). Lineage (GTDB taxonomy): Archaea > Nanobdellota > Nanobdellia > Pacearchaeales > GW2011-AR1 > MWBV01. Next base: position 399 of record CAYNWY010000072.1, on the reverse strand, counting down.
TTCCTGTTTTGTACAAGTCAAGCATATCTCCCTGAACACTTCCACCTGTTGGGAAATCTGGACCTGTTATAATTTCTCCAAGTTCTTCAAAGCTTATATTTGGGTTTTTTATATATGCAATTATTGCATCACAAACTTCTGTGAGATTATGAGGAGGAATATTTGTTGCCATACCAACTGCAATACCTGAAGCTCCATTGAGCATTAAAGAAGGAAGTTTTCCTGGAAGCAATTCAGGTTCTTTCAGAGAATTATCAAAATTTGGTGTGTAGTTTACAGTATCTTTTTCCAAATCCTGAAGAAGTTCATTAGTAATTGGCATTAATTTTGCTTCAGTGTACCTGTAAGCAGCAGGAGGGTCACCATCAATTGAATTGTGAACAAAAATGCCTGAAGCTA
>CAYNWY010000071.1:0-4239 GCA_964401065.1 Candidatus Woesearchaeota archaeon | reverse complement strand
GATTAAAGATTTTCCTGCAAATCTTTATGTTAAGGATTAAGGTTTACTTTACAGATAATGTTACTTCTCTGGATTTTCCTTCTGTTTAGGTTTTTCCTTATCCTTTTCCTTATTCTCAGATTTCTCTTCTTTTTTTACTTCAAAATTCTTTTCAATATCTTTTAATTTTGCAATATCTGATAAATTTTTACGTGGTCTAAGTGCAGTTACTCTTGGAGATTTCAACATCCATCCAGAATTATAAGTAGGAGACTTTTGAACATCTTGACAAGCAACTGCTACAACTACTTTAGGTCTTATTTTTACTTTTTCTCCTGTTGAAATTATTAAAGGTTTTAGCAATTCATTAAGTTTCTCTAAATTTAATTCTCCTTCTCCGTGTTTCTCCTCTACCCTTCCTGCCTCTCCTATTTCTAAGTATTCTGAATCTTCTTTTCCTTTACAAGAGAGAATAAAGCTGCTCATCATTGCGCTTCTCTTGCCTTTTCCATATTTTGCTCCTGTAATTGTTAAATCCAAATGTTTTTCTCCTATCTTCTTATTTGCTATTATCTGCTTTATTATTCTAAAGATTATAAGGATTATTATGAGTATTAATACAATCAAGATTAGATTAATAAGGAAGAATACCGCCTTTCCGAAGAAAGTATTCTGTCTTCCTTGAGTTACCTCAAAATGTGCGCTCGAAGGAGCAACACCATTAGGATATATCAATTCAAGTCCAACTATATATTGACCCAAAGGAAGTATACCCGTATCAAAGTTTCTTTTGAAATTAACCTGATTTTCAATAAGAACAGTTTCACTTCTAGTCAAATAAATGTGACCCTCATAATCTTTTATAATATAATTAAGAGTTACATCCATTCTCTCTTTATCTCCAAGTGGAATTAAAGTTACTGAGGTTCTCAATTTATCTCCCTGAGGAACAAGATAATTATCATTCAAAACAATTATGTTTGAGTCAAATAAAAGCAATTTCTCTTGGACAGTTACATTTACATTGACTCTCTTTCCGTCAATAAGTATGGTGCCATTGTAAACTCCTGTCAGAGGTGGTGCTGAGAAACGTATTCTTAAATTTTCAATTCCTCCACCTGAAAGAGTTAAAGAAAAAGAACTAACCCATCTTCTAGTTTGAGTATCCCAGAAATTTACAATCAAATCTGAGTCAAATCCAGAAGAAGAAACTGAAAAGTTAGCAGAAGAGTTTCTCAAATTTGTTATTCCAACGCTCTCTTCTATGTTGCTGTTTACTAGCATGTATATTTTTATTTCAGTAGGGTCCACGCTTATATTAATTCCTCCTTTAGTTGGTTCGGTTGGAGGTTTTACTTCGCAGGTTCCACAGTCAGCAGAACAAGAAGAGCAAGTTTCTCCACCATTACAATGTCCGTCTCCACAAACAACTTCAATTGTACATGTAGCCGAACATCCATCTCCACTTACATAATTTCCATCATCGCACTCTTCATAAGGAGTTTCTAATATTCCATTTCCGCAAGAAGAAAGAACTTGAACTCCAGAGAAAAAACCTTCAATATAATTATCAGGATTTATGACAAGTTCTTCGTCTCCTCCTGAATTTAAAGAAAGAACATCTGCACTAACAAATTGGAATAAATTTACAATTACAAATAAGAAGAGGATTAAAACACCTTTTTTCATGCATACATCAAAGAATTTAGATTAATAAAAGTTATGAATTCGTTAAAAATAATTATTTAATATAATTAAAAAAAGCTTGAAAGGTTTCATTGATATTCAAATGCACCCAAATCAGGAGCACTTCCAGAAAAAGGCAAACCAACATTAGTACCTTTATTTATTAAATCAGAATCTGCTCGTAAATGCCCAAAAGTAATATCAGGCAAACTACCATCTGCTTTCCTTGGCCTATACAATTGAGAAACATCAAGACTGACAAAATCAGCATCAGTTACTGTTATACCAGATGTATCCCAAGTATTATGATCATGAGTATATAATGCATTTTCCACTAAAAATATAACCCCATTTTCATCATCATAATCTATATTATTTTTAAAAACTTGTCTTAACTCCTCTGCATCTGTTCCTCCTGTATTAAAAATCCAAATCCCATATGCACCACTATCCCAATTATCATAATAACCAGTATGATAAATTAGATTATTGTATACATTCATATTTACAACCGGAAGATATGTGGCTAAATTCTGAAGTATCCCCCCGAACCTATTATTTGCAGCTATAGAATTTTTGAGAGTTCGTTGCAAAGAATTAGATTTAACAGGATAGGTAAATCCTAATTTATATCCACTACCACCGCCTTGAAGTTGTCCATTATCATAAGACCAACAACCATCTACTTCGACATACCCTATATCGTAAAAAGCAAAGCCATCATCCCCATTCTTCCATGCCCTGCAATTTTTATAATAGGTAGTCGCACCAAAGTCCAACTCATTTGTATTATAAAATCCATATCCACGATTACCAGGCAAAACCCCTGGGATAGCTAAAGGATCAGAATTATTATAAGAATCACAATTTAAAAAAGTCAGATTAATGCCGCCATAAGCTCTAAATCCAGGACCACCAGTATTATACACAACACTATTTTCTATTAAGACATTTTGCGATCCAACATCCCATCCAACAGTCATAACTTCAGCTCTTTTTTGCAATACATTTCTTACTGTTAATCCTTTCATGTGAATATTATTGGCATCAATAGTTAATCCATAATTTATATCACTGGGAAGAGAAGTCTCAATATCCTTACAATCTAATGTAGGCTTCTCACCAGGATAATTAAATATTCTGATAGGAGCACTAGGTGTGCCAGAATGAGAACGGCTCCAAGTATATCCAGAACCATCAGTTACTGTCATTGGGTAAACTCCGCCTCTTATGTAAACCAAATCTCCTGGTCCAACAACATCAAATGCTTTTTGCCATGTTGCCCAAGGTTGTTCAAATGTTCCAAGATTATTGTCGTTTCCATTTGGAGCAACATAATATGTGTTACCTATAGCACAAGCATCACAATTTCCACCACAATCAATCCCTGTTTCTCCATTATTTTGAGTTTTATCATTACAAGTTCCTGTTTGAGAAGCCACGCAAACATTATTTGTACAAATATCATTATCCTCACATTCTGAATTTGATTTGCAACAATTATTTATTGGAATATGCTGGCAGACATTATTTGAATTGCATATATCTGTTGTACAATATCTACCATCGCTAGGACAACTGCAAGAAGCCACACACGAACTAGTATCAAAAGTACTACAATTAGAAAAACATTTTAATGTTCCAGTATATCCTGCTCCCATTACACCTGCACATGTTGCACCACCAAAAGAACTACCATCACACTTTTCTGTTCCTTCCCTATATCCATTTGGACATACAGGACGACAATTATTATCATTTATAAAATTACATCCAGTTGGACAGCATCCGTCGCTATGTATACAGGAAGTTATTGAAGGATAAGAACACATTCCATTTGAACAAGTATTTGTTGTACATTCCTTGTTATCTTCACATTCAGAAGATAAAGTACAAGATTTACAACCAGTCGTGTTTGTGTTTATACATCTGCCTCCTGTGCAACTATCAGTTGTACAAGCATTATTATCATTGCATTGAGAAGATAAAGTACAAGATTTACAACCAGATATTACAGGATATGAACACACTCCATTAGAACAAGTATTAGTTGTGCAATTATTATTATCTTCACATTGAGAATTTGATATACAAGAAACACAACCTGTTATAGAAGAATACACACATTTATTATTAGAACAATTATCATTTGTACAAGAATTATTATCATTGCATTCAGAAGATAAAGTACAAGATTTACAACCAGATATTGCAGGATATGAGCACACTCCTCCTGAACAAGTATTATTTGTGCAAGAATTATTATCTTCACATTCAGAAGGTAAAGTGCAAGATTTACAATTATTTACTGTAATATATGAACATCTTCCTTGAAAACAAATATTATTTGTGCAAGAATTATTATCTTTACATTGCGAATCTGAAATACAGGGAACACAGCCAGGAATTGCCGGATATGAACATTTTCCATCTGAACATTTATTTGCTGTACAAGCATTGTTATCTTCACATTCAGAAGACAAAGTACAAGGCACACAATTAATTATTTCAGAATATGAACATATTCCTTGTAAACAAGTATTTGTTGTACAAATATTATTGTCTTCACACTCA
>CAYNWY010000070.1:0-4266 GCA_964401065.1 Candidatus Woesearchaeota archaeon | reverse complement strand
AGCAATAACTGATTTTTTTGATTCAAAGATGATGTTATATGAACTTGGATTATCCTATCAAAACTTCAATGTTTTGAGTTATTCATTGAAAGAAATTACTTTAGAGAAATACAGAGCAGTTCTAACAAGAAAAAATCTTCAAGATCGAGATTTGTTTGATTTATTCTTGATTAAGGATTCTCTTAAGGCAGATGTTTCTGAAATTGTTGAAAAAATAAGAAATTCTGCTCTTATCAAAAAAGATTTAGCAAGTTTGATTAGCGAGAAACTTGCTCTTTTGCAAAAAGATAAATTCTTTGAAAGCGAAGAAACAATAGAAGAACTTGCAGTAGCCAAGTATAATCCCAAAGAATTTGAGGAGTTTAAAGAAAAAATAAAACCTATTCTCATTGAAATTTGCAAAAGATTCTTGCTTTGAGTAATCTCAATCAATATTTTATAATATTTCACTATTATCACAGTAAAATATCCTTAAATCCACGTTTTCATACTTAATCTCACAATCCTTAATCAACATATAACCAATCAAACTCAAACATTCTCGACTATTTTGCATTATTTTTTCATAAATAACTAATTTCATATACAAAATATGAAAATAAGTTTTGTATTTTGCATAGAATAGTATGAAATATTTAACTTTTAGTACAAAATAGAAGTATTTATAAACTTACAGAGATTAAATAAGTTATGGCAACAAAATACGATTGTTTCGAATTTGTATATAAAAATAAATCCATTCTAAAATCCATAGAAGTAGCAAGAAATTTCAACAAAGAAAATTATGCAACAATCCTTAAGCAATTAAATGAACTTGTAAAAGAAAAATTATTGGTAAAGACGAATCGGGGTTTTCAAATAGAGATTTCAGAAAAAACAGGTCTTCTTTACAAAATAATCGAATATTGCATAAAAAATGAAATTAACTATAATTTATTATTAGACAAAAATTTTGCAAAGTTTATAAAAGATTCTTTAGGAAAAAAGGAAATTACTTCTAAAAATACCAATATTAACCCTAGAACTCTAAAGAAATATATATCCACACTAGAAAAATATGGACTGATACTAACAATTTCCGAAAAACCCATAAAAGCAAAAATATTTTATAACACCCTATTGAACAATCTTCTAATTTATTTTAATTACAGAAGTTTAGATTTAAACAAGGAAAGTATTAATTATATAAAGGAAATAGAAAAAGAGTTATCTATTTTTAAAAAATTAAGAAAAAACAACGAAACAAAATACAAAACAATCTTACAAGATTTTCAAGCTTCATTTATTTATCATAGTCTATCCCTAGAAGGAAATCCCATAACCCTCCCTGATACAATAAAGATATTAAAACAAGATATAACTCCTGCAGATTTGAGAGCAATAGATATTGAAGAGATTAAAAATTATCAAGAGGCAATAAAGCAAATGTTAAAAGATGCAAATGAGAAAAAATTACTAAACATTCAATCAATTCTTGAATATCATAAGATAGCAATGAAACATCGCATCTCTCTAGCAGGGGCAATCCGGACAATACCTGTTTTTATAAAGGGAAATCCCTATTTTAAAACGACAGAACCTTCTAAAATTAGAGGGGAACTGGAAAGATTGATTCAAGAATATAATCTTTTTTCAAACAAAAATAACCCTTCAATTAAAGAACTTTTAAATTTTGCAGTTTATTTTCATAATGAATTTCAGCACATCCATCCTTTTGAAGATGGAAACAGCAGGACAACTCGACTGATTACCTTCTACATTTTTCAAAGACAAGATATTCCTCTTTTAGATATTCCTTTTGGTTTATTAGAGGAGTATCTCGCAAATACTAAAGGATCGAAGAAAAGAGAAGATGAAAATTTAAATCAAACATTTCAAAATATAATCCTATTCAACTTAAAAAGAATAAACAAGATATTAAAATATTAAAATGAATTTTCATCAATAACTCATCATATTTCACTATTATCACAATAAATTATTACTTCAACAATAGCACTTTAAGAAAATCAATCTCTGTGAAACTTGATTGATTCTTAATCTTTTTTAAGAATCCATTTCCAGACAGGAACTAATTTTATTGTGCCTTCTTCAAACTTGATTTCTTTTTCTTCTTTTTTAGTCAGCATCATACCCTCTTTCTTATTGAATTTTTTCATAAATTCTCTTAAAACCTTAAAATCTTCTGAATTAATCTTTTCTTGGTACTTCACCTCTATTGGAATATCTTTATGAATTATATCTATTTCTCCGCCATTCTTCCAGAATGATGAAGCTTTAAGTTTGTTTACAGCTAAAGTCTCAATCATTCTTCCAAAAAAATCTTCTTCAATCTTTGGTTTATATAAGTAAGTCAAAGCATTATCTGTAGGATATGCTCTTTTTTTCTTTCTTAATGTAGTTACACTTCCTTTTCTATAATTGCCTAACATAATTATCAAAAAACTTTCTTTAAGGTAATTAATATAATCCTTTATTACTCTTCTATCTTTTTCAAACTGCCTGCTTAGAGATTGATAATCAATATACATTCCAGGATTTGTAGAAATTAATTCTAAGAGAACCTTTAAAAAATCTGGATCTTCTAGTTTAAACATTTTAGGAATATCCTTGTAAACTATTTTATCTACAACTAAGGCCCTGACATATTCTTTAAAATCTTTATCTGTTTCAAAAGAGAAAGTTTCAGGAAACCCCCCTTTTTCTGCAAATTTATTAAAAAAAGGCTTGATTTTTGTTTCATATTTAAAATCCTCTTCTTTTACATTATTGAATTTAAGGTATTCTCTAAAGGTAAAAGGAGTTAGTGTAAATTCAAAAATTCTGCCTGCAAGAGTTTCTTTTGTTTTTTTTCTTATGAAAAGAGATTCTGAACCGCTTATTATGAATTTTATCTTTGGATACAGGTCATAATATTTTTTTAATTCATTTTCCCATCCACTGCATTTTTGAATTTCATCTAGAAAAATATATACTTTTTCTTCTCTGAGATCCTTATTATGAATTTCTTTATAGGTTTCCAGGACCTCGTTTAAGTTTACTGAAACTTCATCAAAGGAGAAAAACAAAATATTTGTTTTATTAATTTTTGCTTCTATTAGTTTTTGTATAATCTGATAGATTGTTGTTGTTTTTCCAATTCTTCTAAGCCCAACTAATGCTAATATAAATCGTTTATCTATGTATTTTTCTATCTCAAAATAGATATCTCTTTTAAAAGGCAAGGCTAATTCTGTATCTACTTTTCCATTTATCCACCAATGATTAAATTCTTCTAATTTAGCTCTTTCCATGTTTCTTTATTGTTTTACTTATATACATTAGAATGTACTCATTTATAAGCTTTATGGTCATCAGGATGTATGTGTTATACTGAACATTTTTATCATATTTCCTTACTATCACAGTAAAATATCCTTAAATCCACGTTTTCATACTTAACTTCGCAATCCTTAATCAGCATATCAAAGCCTTCTCTTTGGCTGGGTTTTAGTTTAGAAAATGAAAAATAATCCGCAGTTACATAATATGGTCTTTTCGGTATATCTGAATAATTTATTATCCTTGCTCCGCTATACCTATCAACAGTTTCCCCTCTGGATTATTAAAAGAGATTTCATCATATCCTTTGCCAGTCATAGTAAAAGGAATAACATAATCTGGCTTTCTTATATACCATTCAACATCAGAAGAAAAGAAGGAAATCAGAGTAGTGTTTGATATTAATTCGTTTTTAAGACCTTCTGGAATTAATTTATAATCTGTCTAGGGAGCAGAATAATCATTGTAATTATAGTCAATAGGTTTGATAATATTAACATAAGTATATGGAAAGAATATATTTGAAGGAATAATCAAAAGAGCAATAACCGATATAATCATTATTTTTCCTAATTTTTCATACAAAAATGAAACCAGAAGAGAAGAATAAAGCACAAGCGGGAAAGCAAAGAAATAAGCATATCTCAATGCAAAAATGTCCAACGAGAATATTCCTGTAAGCATTATTAATGAAGGAAGAACAATAAGAAAGGTTAGCCTCTTTTTCTTTAAAAATGCCCATACTACCCCCGGAATAAATAAAATTAGCATATAAAGCATATTCGCAGTATAACCAAAATATTTACTTGCAAAATTACTTATCAAATTAGAGGATTTTTCTGTTAATCCAGAAGAAGAAACACTGGAGAGTGTTGATACAGGGATAAAATTCTTTACAAGAAAGAAAGCAGGAATCAATGAAAGAAACCACTTCTTCCTGTTATA
>CAYNWY010000069.1:0-4272 GCA_964401065.1 Candidatus Woesearchaeota archaeon | reverse complement strand
AAATTTTATGTTAGTTAAGAAATATTGCAAAGATTAAGTATAAACAAAACCATAAAAGTTTCCACTAATATCTCCACTTATCAAATACCAATCAGAATTCATTTCAAAAACAGAAAGTCTTGAATAACTACCTATATCAGGTAAAGAAGCATTTATTGTTAAATTATTATTCCATTGTGTTCCATTCCAAGCATAACCATAAAATCCACCACTAGATTCCCCACTTATCAAATACCAAGATTCATCTTTATAAAAGACAGAAGGTGTTGAATAACTACCTATATCAGGTAAAGAAGCATTTATTGTTAAATTATTATTCCATTGTGTTCCATTCCAAGCAAAACCAAAATATTTACCATTATATTCTCCACTAATTAAATACCAAGATGAGTCTTTATAAAAGACAGTCGGATATGATTTAATCTCCATATTCGGCAAACCTAAAACTATTGAATTATTAGTTTCCCAATTGGCTCCATTTAGTTTGAATCCATACCAACGTCCATCATGTTCTCCAGCAATTAAATACCAAGAACCATCTTTATAGAAAACTGAAGATTTCACTATTGACGTTGAAACTGGCAACGACAATGAAGCATTTATTGTTGAATTTGGTAACCATTGAGTTCCGCTCCAAACAAAACCCTTAAAGCTTGTATCTCCCCCAGCAAGCATATACAAAGAAGAATCTTTATAAAAGACAGTAGGTGCTGACCAAGTACCTACATATGGTAAACTTGCATTTATTGTTGAATTAGGTTCCCAAATTAGGTTGCGAATAATAACACACTTTCCAGTTGTATTACAATCTTGTCCACCAGGACAATCTCCACAATCAGTATTCTCTACCTCACAAATAGTTTGATTTCCACATTGATAACCTAAGGATGAACAAGTATCAGTACAAATTATTTCACTTATTTCTGAATTTGATAAATTAAAAACATATTCGTCTGCAATATTTCCAATTAATTCTTTTCCTGAATCTCGCATGAAAATAGGAGTTATTGAAATTTTTTCAACTGTAGAAGTATTTATTTCATGTAAAATAATTTGAAACTTTTTCTCCTCGAGTTCATTTATTGAAATATTATATCTTGTGGTCTCAGAATTATCCTTATCAGAAGTAATAAAAATTATTCCAGAGAGTTCTCCTTCACCCGGATTTCTTTTTACTGTTACATTGATATTACTATAATTTATTTTATCTGCTTTAGATATTTCCATATCAACAGTAAATTTTCCAAGTGAAACCTGTTCAGTTCCTCCTTTAATAACATTTTTTATAACAACCCATATTATACCAATTGCTACAAGAACGAGCATTATTATCAACAAAGTCGCAACAATTGTCGATAAACCTTTTTTGTACCCTCTTTTATGCACTTTTATATAAATTTCATTAAGTTTATAAAATTAATGATGAAATTAAATTAATGTGTATCTCGATATAACCTTGTTCTACTAAGATACTTATATAAGATATATAATAATAAAATATAATTGATAACTTAATTCTTCAGAAATCTATTTTCACTTACTCAACAATAATTCAATCTTCTTAGGATTTCTTTTTATCTCTTTTACTATTGTTGCAGGCCCGATTATTGTTACAGCACCTAAATCTCCTTTACTAAGAGCTTTTATCATTTGACTTCTTAGTCTATCTAAGAAACCTATATCCCCATTTCCACCTATAACAGCTAACTCAATCCCCTTGAAATCCTTTACATGTCCTATCATAGCCATTGTATCTCCAATGAGTCTTGCTTCTTCCTCAGCTTGGAGCCTTCCCTGAAGAAAAAGTATGTTATTTCCCAAAACTATTTTAAGTATTTTCTTTATTCTGTCGTTGCTGTTTAAGTCTCTTATCTCAGAATATGGAATAAATTGAATAGAAAAACCTTTTATCTTTCCTAATTTTCTCTCACCTGTTCTTGCCATTTTTTCTTTTGTTCTACCATTGTAGGTTCTTACGACACGTGTATCTTCACGTGGAGTTTTTTAAGAACCCCATTTATTATAAGTTAAAATTACTTTTTAAATCCTTTTTGAAAGTTTAAATATTGATTCGTAAAATTCTTCGAAATTTTCTCCACTTTTTGCACTTACTCCAACTACATCATATTCAGGGAAAGCTGATTCTATTTTCCTAAGGTCTGCTTTCTTTAAATCTATTTTATTTCCGACTATAAGTATAGGAATCTTTCTAGCAATAAGATTACCAACTATTGTTATATTTACTTGATTGTACGGGTTCTCTGTGGCATCTAGGACTATTACAACAACATCCATATCATCTAACCACTTTATACTCTCAATGACTCCCTGTGTAGCCTCTTTTGCTCTTTCTTTTGCATCTTTCTTCTTCATATTATATTTTAAGAAATCTTCATAATCTATTTTTGTAGCTATGCCCGGGGTATCTATCATCTTGAACAATAGTGTTTTTCCTTTGTATTTTATCTCAACTTTCTCTTTGAATTGAACGCTTCTTGTTTCATGCGGCACTTTGCTTACTGTTCCTATCTCTTCTCCTGTAAAATCTTTGCATATTCTGTTTGCCAGACTTGTTTTACCGGCGTTTGGAGGTCCATAGAATCCAAGTTTTATCTCTTTTTTATTCCTAAACAAGTTGACAAATATTTTTTTAAAAAAATTCTTAAATATTTTTATTTCCATAATAGATTTTGTCAAAATAGGTTTATTAAATTTTGTATTATTAATTTTTTAAGGCTTTTTATGAATATCTGAAGGCCTTCTTTGGACATCTGAAGGCTTTTTTTCTATCTCTTCAATAACTTTTTTAAATGGTCTCTCTATTATTCCGGCGACTTTCTTTTTTTCATACTTTTGCATGGCATAACTTATTTGTTCTCTTGTCCAGCTAGCTTTTTTAAGATTTTTTATTATATCTTCCCTTTGCATGCCTTTTTTCTTTGCATTTTGTATATATGTCATTATGTTATATAAGTTGTTTCTATTCTTGAAAAGATAATTTTCATATTTTCTTCTATACCACATTTGAAGTGCAATATATGTAATAGATCCAATCAATAAAAGAAGGAATACTATAAGTCCAAAAAGTATCCACTTTGAAGTTTTAGGTTCGAAAGGCGAATATGGTCCTACAGTTGGAAGTGTTAATGCTGTAAGAGCAGGAGAAATAAATACAGGTACATCAAAGAAACTAAGTTCTTCTGTAGTTGAAAAAATTATTGCATCTGGAACATTCTTAAGGTTTATGTAAAAATATCCAGACTCTTCTGTTTGAAGATAGTTTTCTTTGAATTTTAAATTCCCTAATTTCTTAAGAATAAAATACGCTTCATCATGCATGTTTCTTCTATCAAATTCAAATCGAAATATCCTTAGAGTATCTCCTTGATTTGAACCGTAGTTTATTAGAATTTCTCTGAATGTTACAGAAGTTTTTAGATTAGCATCATTCCAAGAGTATATAGCATCAATATATCCTTCTTTATTTTCAGAATAATCCCCGCCACCTATGCTTTTTACAATGTCAAGATTTATTTGCTCTCTATCTGGATAAAAACTCACTGAATTTGTATTTACAGATTCACTTATATCTACGGGTATTTTTATCTTTGAAAGATTCTTTAAAATTGCAGTATACTCAGCATTAGTGTTTGCATCTTCATATTCTGTTTCAATTGCCTGTAATTGATTTTCTATAGATGTTATATTCAAATAATCATTTAAAATATTTTGAACAAACAAATCATATGTTTTAATATCTGTTTTGGTTTTTTCTAGGTTGAGAGTTTTCTCTTCTATGGTATCTTGTATAAGGCTATTAGTAGACATTATTTGAAATGTCTTCTCAAACACTTTAAAACCACTGAGATTCAGTTGATAAGTAAAATTCCCAGTTGTTGATGGCATCTCGAATTCTGCTTCATTAAGTGCGAGAGGTTGATATGCAGAATTAATTGTGGTGTTAGTTATGTCACTAAAACTATAATGGTATCCTGGAACTAGATTTAACAATGCTCCAAGGCTGATTCTGTGTCCAAGAGAATCTGTAAAATTTGAGTTTATAGATTGATTATTGAAGCTTATATTTATACCTGCTTGAAGGTAATCTGATATTTCATACTGAGTAGTTATTGAACTTCCATTTTCTAAATAACTAAAAGAAGCAGAAGCCAAGCCAAGAAAAAATACTGTTAATACAAAAACAGATATAACTTTACACCTCATATTTATAATAATAAAACCTTTTTTATAAACCTTTTTGATTTATTTTTT
>CAYNWY010000068.1:0-4399 GCA_964401065.1 Candidatus Woesearchaeota archaeon | reverse complement strand
GTGGCCCTAATTCTATTCTTGAAGAGCTTAAAGGAAGAAATTCTGCAGTAACCATCAAATTTCCTTTATCAGGAGAATCAGGATATGGCTCTGCTACATCCATTTTAACTCCTACAAGAACCTCTGTCTTTCCAAGTTTTACTCTCACAGAACCTTCTGCTTTTTTTGATATGTTTTTCTCAATTGTCAACTCTCTATATTCATCTGTTTTTCTTCCATCAAACCTTTTTTCCTGCTCAAGATACTTTCTTATTCTATCAGCAGTAACTTCTGGTGTGATTTCTATTTCTTCTCCACTCATTTTATTTTTTTAACTCCTTTTAATTATCTCGTTTAACCCCTTATTTAGATATTTAATTATCTCGTTATTTTGTTCAATTATAATTTGATTTTGATAGTAGTTTAAGTTAATTGTAAGATTTTCTCTTGCATCCAAATCTGCTTTATATTCCCTATCAGCATCATCTCCTTTAACATCTAGTTTATGGTAATTATCTATTTCAATCATGACAGTTTTTAATTTCCCTTTAAGTACTTCAATTTTTTTAAGAGTTTCTTCTAGACTTTCTTCTAGTTTCTCTGTCATTTTAATCTTCTTCCTCCAAATCTTTTCTTAAAAGTTTGTAATTCATGCATCTTCCTCCATATTTATTGAATCTTTAAGAGCTTTCTTTTGAACTTCATATATCTTTTCACAGGATTTTCTTGCAAGTTCAATTGCTTCCATTAATTGTTTTGGCTCTATTTTTCCATCTAATTGAAAATGAGTTATATTTCCAGAATGTGTCATTGATATTGGAATATCTGTAGGTCCTTCTCCTTCTTCATAATCTTCTTCTTCCTTACTTAAATCAACTACTATTGTTTTGTCTAATTTTCCAACAGAGACACTTGAAACCATGTCTTTCATAGGTATTCCAGCATGAGCAAGAGCCATTGCTGCAGCATTTATTCCTGCACATCTTGTTCCAGCATCTGCTTGAATTATATTTACATGAACATCAACCACCATGTTTGGAAATTTGTCCAGCATCAAAACGGGTTCTAATGCCCATTCTGTTATTTTAGATATTTCAGTGCTTCTTCTAGATGGTCCGGGTCTTATTCTTTCAGAAACAGAAAAACTATTCATGTTGTAAGTACATCTCAAAGTTCCTTTTTCAGGGTTTTGTGAGTGTTGAGGATGCATTTTTTTAGGACCGTAAACAGCTGCTATCGCAATTGTATCTCCAGATTTGTACATTGCACTTCCATCAGCGTTAGGTATTATTCCAACTTTAGCTTCAAATTCTCTAAGTTCATCAACTTTTCTTCCATCTGGTCTTTCGAATTTTTCTGATTTTTTAGTTGTCATTTTCTTCTCCCCTATCCTCATATCTTTTATTTTCTTTCTTCACTCCGCCATTTTTCTTAAACCATTCTTCTACCTTATCTGTTAATCCATCCATGAAGGATTTTTCAGTTATGAATAATATTGCTCTTTTTGCGAAAAGTTCATCCTCTATTTTGTCTCCTTTTATCCATATAAATCCATTCTGGCCTACAGTAATATTACAGTTTGTGTATTCTCTTATTATCTTTATCATACTCCCCTCTTTTCCTATTACTCTTGGAACTTTGTTTGAATTTATTTTAAAGACAATTCCTTCATCTATTCTTCCTAAACCTTTTGATTTTATTGTTAAATCTATTCCTCTTCCGTTTATTGCAAAAATCTGAACAACTGCAATGTCTCCTATCTTCATAACTTCATCTAATCTATCTTTGCTTACAAATCGGGGGGTTTCCATTATAGGCAAGAAAGCATTTTCAGCAGTCCCTATATCTATAACCCACCCATTAAATGTGATTAAATTGCATTTTCCTATAACAATATTTCCTCTTCTTGGTTGATATACCCCTGAAAGTGGAATTACTTTTACAAGTTTATTCATCTCTTCAGCTAACCCGTACCTTAAAGCAACTATCCTCTTACCTTGCTTTTCAGTGCCATCTCCAGGAAGATAATTGTCTCCTTCAATTATTGTTTCTCCAGGTATTACAACTGTTCTTTTGTGTTCCTCTGTCATTTTAATTGTTATGCTCCTGAAGATAAATCATATCTGATTTGTCAAAAAAAGATTTTGGGTCATTAATATCTACTTTACAACCTGCCCCATAACTAAAGTCCTGAACAAATAATCCAAATAACTCTTTTATTTCTTTATATCCTTCTGTAACAGATTTAGGTTCATTACATACAGATCTCTTTAAAATTTTACCTTCGTGATTTCTATATTCCTCAATGCTAAATGTTCCTTCAATATTTTTATTTGTATATCTTTTTATTCTTAACATTCCTATTTCATCACCTTTTTTGTTAAATATTCTTTGTCTTTCCTCTTCAATTAATGTTAACTCTAATTTTTTTATCTTGTTTTTCATTTTATTCTTTTATTTCTTCTGTTAATGCACTTCCGTGCGTTACTCCATTTAATTTATCGTAAAAGTCCATAATCATACCTGATGGAACTTCCACAATCACTTCCAAGCTCCCATCATTCAACCAATTTTCAGATACTTTATAGATAGCGACTATTCCATAAGCTTTTCCTGTATGTACTGCAGGAATTTTTATCTTGACTTTTTTAGTCTCAATCTTTATTGGAATAAGACCACTTATCTTTTCAAGAATTTCGTTAATTTGGTTTTCTATTGATGTATTCTTGATATTAACATTTGCTTGTTCAAGAGCATTTTTAATCCTTTCGGTAGTGTGTGGGCGCCCAGTCTGGGGATCATATGCATTTTTTACTAAGAAATCAACAACCTGTTTGAATCTCTTTTCCTGCTCAGCATCCCTGTGTTCTTGAGTTGTCTGAATTTCTCCCTCTTTTACAATTTTTTTAACTATTTCATTGACATCTGTTGTTCCAAATGCTTCTCTAAGTTCATTTTCAGGTGCTTTTTCTCCTTGTTTTATATCCTTGAAAATAAATTCTGTCTCTGCCTGAATGAAAGAACTAAGTCCCTTTTTAAATTTCAAAGCATCATCCAAGTTAACTATAATCTCAAAATGTTTTCCCGCTTTCTTTATTCTTGCTGTAGTGTTAGTCATTTTAGTGTTTTTTCCAGAGTTGTTCTTGAATTTTTATTTGTAGCATATCCCCTTGACAAATACAAATTTCTAACTTTTTCACTTTTTTCATCGATAATTCTAATCTTTGTAGAACCCACATTTATTGTTAATTTCTCATTGAAATCAATTATATTATTATGTATCTTTTTTCTAAAATCTTCTCTTCTGCCACCCAAAGGCTTCGAAAACTCAAGAAATATCATTTCCTCTGTCCCAAGAGTAAAACCATATGCATATGAGAAATTTTCTTCTTCTTTTTTTAATGAAATTTCTCCTGATGCTAAAAATTCTTTTCCATCTTTTGGTTTTAAACGATCTTTATATTTAGAAATATCATTCACCAAAAAACTATACTTAAAATCAGGATCTGCTTCCCATGCTGCATCTTCTAATAATTTTTTGTAATTTTCTGCTTTTGTCATTATAATTCTTTAATAGTTTCGCCTTCTAATCTCTTTAATTTTGCATCCTCTTTATTAACATAAACTAATTCGAATTTCCTGATGTTGAATTTATTGCCCTGCACTTTTTCAAAAATCTCAAGTGCTACTTTAACTCCCTGTTTCATTGTTAAGTTTTGCCTGTATTTTTCCCTTAATTCTTCTCTTATTTTGTCATCATTTTCACCTATAACATTTGTATAATAAGAAAAATAATTTCCAGTAACATCACTTACAAAAACTTCAGCTTTTTTTCCATTTATTCCAGCAATCATCATTGAAACTCCAAAAGGTCTCGCTCCTCCGTACTGTGTGAATTGCTGTTTCATATTTGCAATTTCTTTTATAACGAGTTCAGGTTCTATAGGAGAATTATAAGTTACTCTGTGCTGCTGTGCTAAAACCTGCGCTCTTTCAATTAATATTCTGGCATCTGACAAAATACCTGCAAAACTTGCTATAATATGAGAATCAATTTCTGAAATTTTGCTTGCAGAATCCCTAACAACTAATTTATCTTCATTTCTCCTGTCAGCTATTATAAAGACTCCATCTGAGCACACCATCCCTATGCTTGGACTTCCAGCCCTCACAGCTTTTTCTGCATATTCCACCTGAAGTAAATGTCCTTCTGGGGAGAACATGGTGGCTGTTCTATCATAACCCATTGCTTGATGTTGCATATCCATTGGCATTTCCATTTTAGAATTTAATAATCCTTATTTAATTAATTTTCTCTTCTCAACTAAAATCATAAAAATTCACAATTTATAAAGTTTTCTTATTTTACAGTATCTCCGAAACAAAAGACAAAATGAGGTGGGCGTAGCCACCTCATTAT
>CAYNWY010000067.1:0-4471 GCA_964401065.1 Candidatus Woesearchaeota archaeon | reverse complement strand
TGGTGTGATGATGGAATGTGCTGCCCAATTGGCTCTCATAAATCTCTTGGAGGAGGAAGTTGCGAAACAGATTGTAATGCTACACTTAATTGTCAAGGCAAAAATTGTGGAGCAGATGGATGCGGAGGTTCTTGTGGTAATTGTGCTCTCCCTCCTTTCAATTCAAGTTATAATTGTAATTTAAGCGGGCTATGTGAAATGTGCGTATCAAACTGCGGAGCAAGACTGTGTGGAGACTCACCAAATGGATGTGGAATCTGTGGATTTGGAGATTGTAAATCTGATCCTTTCAATTCAAGTTATAATTGTAACATGACAAGTTGGGAATGTGAAATGTGCACGCCAAATTGTAACGGTGGAGCAATAGAATGTGGAAACTCTACTAATGACTGTGGAATATGCGGAGAGTGCACTGGCCAGGATACTTGTATAGATGGAATCTGTGTTACTCCAAAGCAAAATATAAGCGGGGGAAGAATTTATTCTGTCTGGCCACTTGCAAAAACATATTTTGACAGTGCAAGCTTACCTAATAGAACTGGATTACCTGGAGAAGATTATTCTAACTTTAATTATGTAAAATTCCCAGGAAGTGCAGAAGAATTATGCTTACAAATACGGTATTTCACTCCAGGAATCATTTCATACTCTTATGGTGAAATACAAATGATAGCATTTTCAACAGAGATTGAAGTAGGAGATATCTATCAAGTATGGGAGACTTACGATGGATGCACAGGTGAAACTTAATAATTGCGTAAAATATTTTTAATCATGAAAAAAATAATCTGCGATAAAATAATAAGAATAATAAAAAACAAAGGAAATCTTGAAAAAGAATTAAACGTAATTATAAATATAAATGGAAATGAAATAAATATTTCCGGGAAACCAGAAGATGAATATATTGCAGAAAAAGTAATTGAAGCACTTGATTTTGGATTCCCTTTCTTAGCTGCACTTGAGATAAAGAAAGAAGACATTTTATTTGAAATATTGAATATAAAAGAATGCACTCCTCAAAAGAACTTTGAAAGAGTTAGAGGAAGAGTAATAGGAAAAGAGGGAAAAGCTCTAAAAACAATTTCAAGTTTAAGTGATTGTCATATTGAGCTTTCTGGAAATAAACTTGGAATTATTGGAGATGCAGAAAATATAAGAACTGTAGAAGAAGCTTGCAAATTATTAATAAAGGGTTCAAAGCATGCTAATGTTTATGCTTATCTAGAAAAACACAGGATTGAACCTATTCTTGATTTGGGTTTGAAGGAAATCAAGAAAAAGAAATAAAAGCAATAATTTTAAATAAGGTTCTAAATTAAAGTTTTCATGCCATAAACTTCAAAAGGAGTTTTCAGCATGTAATGATGCCCTTGTAGCTCAGCTGGTTAGAGCGCACGACTGTTAATCGTGAAGTCGGAGGTTCAAGTCCTCCCGAGGGCGTTTATTAACATTTTTAACTAATCTTTCTTTTGTTTTTTAATGAAAAAACCAAAAGTTCTTCTAGCAATGTCAGGAGGAGTTGACTCAAGCGTAGCTGCTCTCCTTCTAAAAAAACAGGGATATGAAGTTATTGGAGCATTCATGAAAAACTGGAGTGATACCAAGGATCCACTCACAGGAAGATGCGCTTGGAGAACTGAAAGAAAAATGGCACTAAAAGTCGCTTCTCAATTAGATATTCCTTTAATAACCTTAGATTTTGAAAAACAATACAGAAAAGAAGTTATTGAAAAAATGTTTGAGAAATACAAGAAAGGAATAACTCCTAATCCAGATATAGATTGCAATCAAAAGATAAAATTTCCATTGCTCTTAAAAGAAGCAAAAAAGAGAAAAATTAATTTAATATCAACAGGGCATTATGCAAGAGTAAAAAAGAACAAAAACAAAACCTATGAATTACTAAGAGCAAAAGATGAGTTCAAAGATCAATCTTATTTCTTATATAAAATAAACCAAAATGAATTATCCCATTGCTTATTTCCAATAGGAGAATATTCAAAAGAGCAAATAAGGAATATTGCTCAAAGAAATAAATTTCCAAATTATAATAAAAAAGGAACTGTCGGGATATGTTTTATAGGAAAGGTAAATCTTAAAAAATTCCTTCAAAAGAAGATAAAACCAAAAAAAGGTAAAATTTTGAACCCAGATGGAGAAATTATAGGAGAACACGACGGAATTTATTATTATACAATCGGACAAAGATTGGGTCCAAGATATGGATTTGAATTAGATAGAGGAGATAAAAATAGACCTTCTAAATGGTATGTTGCAAAAAAGGATGTCAAAAAGAATATAATAATTGCAGCTCCAAAAGATCACCCCCTAAACTTCAAAAAAGATATAATTGTGAAGGACTTACATCTTATTTCATACGATGAAGATTTATTCAAAAATAAAAAAACAAAAGTTCTCTCAAGAATCCGCCATGTGGGGGAATTGCTTCCAAGTTACCTATCTTACAACAAAAAATTAAAACAATTTCAAGTAAAATTAGATGAAGCAATAACTGGTGTGAGTGAAGGACAAGCAATAGTATTATACCAAGGAGAAAAAGTTTTGGGCGGGGGGGAAATTAGATTTGATTAGAGAATCCAGCAATAGTTGTATTTCTTTTAGCATCAATACTTGCACAACAAAGAATATTTGTCCCATTAAAAGGAGAATAGACTTGGACTTTACAAATATGTGTTTCATTACTTGTAAAATATAAATATCCTCTAGCATAACAGAGCTGCTCCTTAGAATTAAACTTTAAACATTCCTTTGCACAGCAAAGAGGGGGGTTAGAAACTCCAGAATAATAATAGTTAGGGGTAGTACAAAAAAACCCTTGAAATTCATAACAAGCAAATGTGCCTGCAGAACAAACTGAAGGATTAGTGATATTAGTTTGATTAGTTGAGGTTGTTGTATTATTTACAGATGTAGAAGTATTAGTGGTATTATTAGTAAAATTAGTTGAGGTTGTTGTATTATTTAGAGATGTAGAAGTATTAGTGGTATTATTCACAGTAGTCTGGTTATTTGGGGTTGTTCCATTAGTAGTAGAAGTTGTTTGATTGGTATAGTTTGCAGGAGGAGTTGTATTAGTATTATTTGTTAAATTAGTATTTGAATTATTTTTTAAAGTAGTATTAAGAGAATAGTTTTTTGCAGTTTCAAATGCACTATCATCTTCTACAAATTTTGTCTCTAAACACCCTTTAATAATGATAGGCCTATCAAAGATTGTTCCACAAGAATTTAAATCTGTACATTTTCTTTTTTGAGCTGCTTTATAACAGTTTGACCATTCAGAACACTCCCAATCTTCCTTGCAAGACTCTTTCTCTATCTTTTGGAAAGCAATAACAGCTTTTTCCTCTACAATGCTCACGAGTTTAATCTTTAAATCAAATACTCCATCATTATTCAAATCAACTTCTTTTATCTCATTAATATTTAAACTTAAATTTATGGGTTCACTTGAAATAGTTAATTCAACAGAGCCATCTCCTACAAAATTTATAAACATGCCATGTTCTTCTTCATCAAGGTCAAATGTAATAACATCACTCTCTCCAACCTCTAAAGCAACACCTTCAATTAACTTATTACTAGAAATATTTTTATTATCCCCCTTAAAAATTAAGAATACAACTAAGATAATAATAAAGAATATAATCCCGAAAAAGATAAACAAAAGTAATTTGTGTGATTTAATCCCAGAAGACTCTTCAGCCAACTGCGCCTCTTCTAAATAATCCATTATAAATATAATACAAAATAATTTATAAATATGCCTATAAAATGCTTAAAACCTTAAATTTAAATAATCCTTTTACTACATTGAATAATGCTAGACAAAATAATTCATTCAAGAAGAAGCATAAGGAAATTCAGCTCAACAAAACCAGACTGGAGAACAATAATAGAATGTATAGATGCTATGCGTTATACACCTATGGCAGGAAATAATTTCTCTCTAAAATTCATACTTGTAGATGATGAAAAAAAGATAGATGAAATGGCGAAGGCATCACAACAACCATTCATAAGCCAAGCAAAGTTTGTTGTTGTTGTTTGTACAACACCTAGCAGAACAGAAATAGCTTTTGAAGAAAGAGGAGAAAATTATCTAAAACAACAAGCAGGAGCAGCAATTCAAACTTTCCTTTTAAAAATAACAGAAGAAAAACTTGCAACCTGCTGGGTTGGACATTTTGTGGATGATCAAATAAAAAATATACTTGGTGTTCCGAAAGACATCCATGTTGAAGCATTGTTTCCAATAGGATATCCATTTAAAAAACCAGAACAAAAGAGAATAATTGATTTAGATGCTGTTTTGTATTTCAACAAGTACGGCAACAAAAAGATGAATAATCCTCCGAAGTTAAGTGCATGAAAACTTTATTCTAAAAAAGATTAATACTGCCTTGGAGGTCCTTGAGAATACTCTAAGTTCTGGCTTGGAACTTGA
>CAYNWY010000066.1:0-4475 GCA_964401065.1 Candidatus Woesearchaeota archaeon | reverse complement strand
GTAACTTTACAGTGGTATATAAATCTTTTTATCAAGAATGGACGCAGGAGGAATCACCCCTCCACCTTCTCGGTGTAAACAACATTATCATAAATGTTCTAAATTAAAAGAGCACTTTTGTGATCAGTTTTGTTATGCGAATCTTTGAAGTTATTATTTATCCTACTTATATCTAGCATCCCTTATTATTTGATGAGCATTTTCAGCTGCTAAAATTAATGATTCATCAAAAACATTGATTTGGTAAAACCAATTTCTTCTACGATTAGAGATATTGGGACTAGTAAAACCTACATCAATATCCAAATCCATTGGTCTTGCAAAATTTGATATTACGGTTCCTAAATGGTCATTACCAAAACCAGCCCCTTTAGTCATTTTTTTATCAGAAACATACCCCCTTGTTTCTTGACCAAGATATAATTCTGTGGATAATGCATCTAATCTCATGATTTTTTTTAATAAGGGGATTTTTCCAGTATACCATCCTATCTTTGCCATGAGGTCATTAACTGCTAATTCTATAGCATGATGCGAAGAGGTTGTAGCAAAGGAGTATCTTGCATTCCTTAATAAAAAATTGATTGGAGATTCTTTCTTTTGTGGAACAGCTAATCTATACCACCTATTTAGATTATCTTCTATGCTTGTTCCTTTAAAAGCTTCTATAACCTCTTGAGATGTTTCTCTTAATATTTTTGAATACCTTTCCCAGTTATTTTCAAATTCTGTTCTAAAATTTTTTTCCACCATAGTATCTTTCCCAGAATAAGCTTCTGAGGTGCTAACACCTCAAATGGACGCAGGAGGAATCGGACCTCCGCCTTCTCGGTGTAAACAGTATTATCCTTTTAGTAACTTTTTCAGATAGAACTTTTGTTCTATATGTTGTTACACGAGTTTTTGTTCCTTATCCGTTATTTATTGAACTATTAATACTTTCCGTTATCATCTGCTGAACATCTATTCCAAATTGCTTCAATATCAAAAAGATAATCTGTTTTAATAGTATGTAAATCAAGATAAAAGCTAAGATTACTATTAATTTTCTCACCCAAGGTTTTTGTTTGGAAAGGGATGGAAATTTACCAATTAAAAAATCATCTAATTTTTTGTAAAGAGTTCCTCTTAAAAGAATAAGCAATAAAATAACAATTCCGATTAGAATAATAAAATATAATGGAAATCCAAGTTTATAGAAAGTGTATAAGATTATTGCAAGAAGAAAAATTCTTAGATAAAGTTTCCAACTGATCTCTTTTTTAACTTTCTTTTTCATTTTGAAAAATGGTCCTTGGAGGAATCGGACCTCCGCTTCTTCGGTGTAAACGAAGTGTTCTGCCATTAGACTAAAGGACCTTTTTAAATTATTATTAATATTAATAATCTATAAATAATTAATAAACTTATCACTTTTAAAGCTTACTTTTGGTGTAAGTTTAATCTTCTAAGGTTACAATAAAGTCATTATACTTTTCTTCAACTTTCTTGCGAAAATCGTTATCATCGTGGCATTTAAGATCACTATTTGAGCTTCCGTAATTTCCCCCATTTCCAAGTATACTTAATCCTCCTTGTTTGCTCTTTTGTGAAACAACACATTTCCCCCTAATGTTAAATTTTTTCCCACTTACACAGGTGTATTCTCCTGTCTGATGATTTATTTTACACTTTAGGACTTTCTTCATTTTATTTTACCTCCTTTCATTTTAGTTTACTATTCCAAAATTTAGCTTCTTCTACAATAGCATTTGAAATAATATTTGGTTCACTTAATATTTTTGATAATACTTCATTTAACCGAGGAATGATAGAATCATCTGAAAGTTCCCTAAGTGAGGGATTACCTAATTGTGATTCAATTCTCTTTTGATTTCTTATAAGTTTATTCAATTCCTTCTCTCCTAAAAATGAAGAAGCCAACCATAAAATATCTCCATCTTTAATAATCTCACTAAGAGAAATGCTTTTTATATCCTCTTCAGTAAATAAATCTTCTATCCTTAAAACTTCCCCTATTGAAAAATGCCTTGGTTCTTTTTGCTCATACGGAAGATAATGATTGTTCTACCGAAGTAGATAGTAGAAATATTGGAACAACATATAGCATAAAGGTTTATATAGCAGGGTTGTTATTTTATCTTATGGTTAAGCGAAAAGAAGGAGACAGGAGTAAAATATTTCTTAACGAAGTGGATGTAATGATTCTAAAAATAATCACTCAGAAAAATGAGGTTGCAATAATGTGGCTGAGAGATTATCTTAAAATAAGCGCTATTAGTTTAAGGACTCATATCAACAGAATGTTAGAATTAGGATTAATTACAAGAAATAAAATCCCAAAAACAAACAGGTCTATATTGGGTTTAACAAAAGACGGAAAGGATGTTTTGAGGATATTTGAGAAGGCGATATAAAAATAATAATATTAATTTTTAACTTCAAAAATGTTCCAGCTTAAGAAACTTTTTTCTCTCATTAAATCCCTTTAATAAGTTAAATATTAGCACAATAACTATTGCTGATATAATCCCAATTAACCAACCCATAAACCCAATAGGAACTGTTCCAAATGCTTTATTTAATGGTGTGTAGATTACGGCTATTGTTGCTAAAATCGAGACTATAGAAGCATAGAAAAGATATTTATTCACTCTTAATGATTCAAACGAAACCTTATGCCTGAATGACATAAAATTATAAGCATTAGCTATTTCTAAACAAATTAATGAAAGCAAAGCAATTGTTCTTGCAAATTCAGTAGTTTGATGAAGAATATTAAAGCTTACAAAGAAAACAGACAAAGTAATAATTGCCATAGATACCCCTGCTATTGCAAACCAGATTATAAGAGATTTGTTTAATATTTCTTTTTTCTTTCTTGGTTTTTCTTCCATTATGTCTAATGATGAAGGAGTTAATGCGAGAGTTATCGCTGGTAAGTCATCTGTAACAAGATTCATGAATAATATTTGCAATGCTAAAAGCAAAGGAATTTGCCAGCCAAGAAAAGGAGCTAACAATACTCCAAAAAATAAAATCATAAGTTCAGCGTAATTGCATGATAATTGATAGCTAATAAATTTTCTAATATTTTTGAATATAGTTCTTCCCTCTCTTATTGCCATAACAATTGTTGCAAAATTATCATCCTTCAAAGTTAAGTCTGCTACTTCTCTTGAAACATCTGTTCCGTTCTTACCCATTGCAACACCTATATGGGCTTCTTTAAGAGCAGGGGCGTCATTTACCCCATCTCCAGTCATTGTAACAATTTCCCCATTAAGTTTTAATGCCTTAACAATCATTAGTTTATGTTCGGGTTTTACTCTTGCAAAAACAACTATCTCGCTAACTATCTTAGAAAGTTCGTGTTCAGTCATCTTATCTAAATCTTGCCCTTCTATTATTCTTCCCTTTAATCCGATTCTTTTTGAAATAGCTAAAGCTGTTTCTCTATTATCGCCAGTAATCATTTTTACTTTTATTCCAGCCCTCATACACAATAATATAGATTCTTTGATTTCTTCTCTTGGTGGATCTTCCATTCCAACTAATCCTAAAAAAATAAGTTCTTCTTCAAAATGGTCTTTGCTAAATGAGGTTACTTTTTTGTATGCAATGGCGATAGTTCTTAATGAACCTGAAGTAAGCTCTTTATTCATTTCTAAAATTCTTCTTTTTTCTCTTTCTGTTAAGTTGGACAAGCCCCAGCCCTTCTGTATTTTTTTGCAATTTTTTAATAACATTTCAGGAGCTCCCTTTGAAAATACATAATTTTCTTTTTCCAATTTACATAGAACAGACATCATCTTTCGTTTAGAATCAAATGGTATCTCTTCTATTTTTTTAAGGTCTAAATCTTCGGCATATATCCCCGCTTTTGCAGCCATAATTAAAAGAGATGCTTCTGTAGGAGTTCCATGGATATTATATAAATTATCTTCCCCTGTTCTTTCTATTCTTGCGTCATTGCAAATAACAGAACCTTTTATTAGAAAAGATAAAATCTCGTCTTTGATAGGATTTATCTTTTTATTATATAGCACAAACTCGCCTTTTCCTTCATAACCTGCTCCGGTTATATCGATCAAATGATTATCTGCATAAATTTTGCTTACAGTCATCTCTCCTTTCGTAATGGTTCCTGTTTTGTCTGAACATATAACTGTTGTTTCTCCAAGAGTTTCAATTATAGACATTCTATTTACAATAGCATTTTGTTGAGCCATTTTGTATACTCCTTTAGCAAGTGCAGTAATCAAAACCACTGGGAATGCTTCTGGGAAAGCAGAGACAGTAAGAGCAATCATCAAAATTAAAGCATCAATAAGAAGATTTTCTGAGGGGGGACTTACTATAATCATAAATAATCCGGTTAATACAGAAAAAACAATTGCTACAATAGCCATATACTTGGAAATTTTATTAACTTTATTTTGAAGCGGAAGTTCTTTTTCAGCAGTTGAAATCAT
>CAYNWY010000065.1:0-4497 GCA_964401065.1 Candidatus Woesearchaeota archaeon | reverse complement strand
AAAATAAATTTAAAAGAATTTACGTGATATGAAATATATACCATAATTTCTCCTCGAAGCCTTTATAAACCCAATTTTTCTTTATAAACTCATAATGACACAGGCACAAAGCAATTATAAGATACAAAACATTGTTGCAACTGCTTCTTTAGGTAAACCAGTTCCTTTAACAAAACTTGCAAGAACTCAACCAAATACAGAATATAATCCTGAAACTTTCCCTGGGTTGGTTTTAAGAGTTAAAGAGCCAAAATCAGCAGTACTTGTTTTCTCATCAGGAAATCTTGTATGCACAGGAACAAAATCTCTAACCCAGGTCAGAGAGGTAATAGATGCTGTGATAAAACAGCTTAAAAAGATAAATGTAAATATCACAGGAAAACCAAAAATAACAGTACAAAACATAGTGGCTTCTGGAAGCATTGAGCTCAAGCTTAACCTTAACTTCCTTGCACTTGAGATGGAAAACACAGAATATGAACCAGAACAGTTCCCAGGATTGGTTTACAAGCTTATTGAGCCCACAGCAACCTTTCTTCTCTTCTCAAACGGAAAATTAGTATGTACAGGTACAAAAAACAAGCAACAGCTTGAAGACAGCATGGACCAGCTTTTAAAGAATGTGAAGACTGCGTTGAAAAATTATAAATAATGAAAAAAATAAAAATCCCTTTTTTAAAGACGTTAGATGATATTCTTGTCTTGTTTGGTATGCTTTCCAACTTTGGAATTATTATAATTTCCGTTGTTTTTTAGATGTTTTCTTTAATATAATTAAAATAAGTACAGAAAATTTATTTCTTATGATTCTAATTCTACATATTCTTTTTTCAGCAGGAATATTTTTTGCAATTGGAAAATCAAAATCATTTAAAACAGGATATATTTTAGGATTTGTATTAATTATAATTCTTTTAATTAGATATATTTTTTTATTTTAAAATTTCATAAGCCACTTTTCCAACTGTAGTAGCATAGAGAATATATTTAAAAATATCAAAAGAAGTTCCAAGCACCCTATTTATAGAAGATTGGATTGGACCAAGTTCTAAGTCATAATTAACTCCTTCCATAAACCCTCTATATCCCTTTGGATGAAAACCCATTCTAAGACAATTTTCTAATGTAAATTTTGTTCTTGGGTCACTCTTCATTTGCTGTTCTTCTGCTTCCATACCTCTCTCACAAAATAGTCATTTATAAGCATTTATTCACTAATCTATACAATAAAAACAATACACTTTATAGTACATACAAATTTATAAAAAAGCCATTTCTATCTAAAAATTATGGAAGAGGGCAATTATCCAGAAGAAGAGTCTTCAATGAGATCTTCTGAAAGTGAATCCAAGAAAAAGCCAAAATCAGAAGATTTGATAATAGAAGCAAAGAATTTCTTTAATTTTAATAAAGAAGACTTGGGAGATTCTATACGTAAGAGAACAAATGTAATTTATTTAGATTTTATGAAACTCACAGAATTCTCAAATAAACTTTCAGATGAGATAATAACAAATCCTGAAGAAACCTTGAGCATACTAGAACAAGCAGTTGAACAACTCGGGCTTATAGAAAAAGCTAGGGTAAGGCTAAAAAATCTATCTGAAGCTCATCAGATAAAAATAAGAAGCATCCGTTCAAAACACCTAAACGAACTTGTAATACTTGAAGGGATAATAAGACAAGCCTCAGATGTTCGTCCTCAGGTTGTAAATGCAAAGTTTGAATGTCCGAGCTGTGGGACAGTCATATCTGTTCTTCAAATTGAAAAAAAGTTCAGAGGACCATCCAGATGTTCTTGCGGTAGAAGAGGAGGTTTTAGATTAATATCAAAAGATATGGTTGATACTCAAAGATTGGTTATTGAAGAATCCCCTGAATCTCTTTCAGGAGGAGAACAACCCAAAAGAATGAATATTTTTGTAAAAGAAGATTTGGTTGAGCCAAAAATGGAAGATAAAACAACTCCAGGAGCAAAAATAAAAGTTATAGGGATTTTAAAGGAAGTTCCTGTTCCATTAGCCACAGGAGGGTTAGCTACAAGATTTGAACTTGCAGTAGAAGCTAATAATATTATTCCAATGGAAGAAACTTTCGAGGAATTAGATATAAATGAGGAAGATGAAAGACAAATTCGCGAATTATCTGAAGACCCAAAGATATTTGAAAATTTAGCAAAAAGTATTATTCCAAGTATCTGGGGATATGAGGAAATAAAAAAAGCTTTGGTCTTGCAATTATTCGGAGGAGTTAGAAAACAAATGTCAGATGGTTCAACATCAAGAGGTGATATACATATATTATTGATAGGTGATCCAGGTACAGCTAAAAGTGTAACTTTAGTGTTTATGTCAAATATTTCTCCAAAGGGAAGATATGTTGTTGGTAAATCAGCATCAGGAGCAGGTTTAACTGCCACAGTTGTAAGAGATGAATATCTCAGAGGATGGAGCCTTGAAGCAGGAGCTATGGTTCTGGCTAATAAAGGATTAGTTTGTATAGATGAACTTGAAAAGATGGATCCTCAGGATAGAAGTGCCATGCACGAGGCGATGGAACAGCAATGCATGTTGCCCAAATTTAAATTGCTTCTTTCTGATGGAAGGCAAGTTGAAATAGGAAAATTTATAGATAATCTTATGGAAAAGAACAAAAATAAAGTTTACAAAGGAAAAGATTGTGAGATTCTTCCTGTTAAAGATGTTGAACTTATTTCAACAGATTTTGTAAAGGCATTCCCATTCAAAGCAGATAGAATAAGCAGACATATTGCTCCAAAGAAATTTGTTAAAATAGAACTTACAAATGGCAGAGAAATCACTGTTACTCCAGAACATCCCTGTTGGATTACAAATAATGGTAAAATTATTACTACATCTGCAGAAAACCTAAAAGAAGGAATGTTTTTCCCTGTTCCTTCTGAAATTAATATTAAAACAGAGGGTTACAAAAAAGAGAATGATACACTTTGTAAAATTTTAGGATACCATATTACAGATGGATGCTATGAATTAAACAGAGGTAAAAAAACAGGAATTCAATTCTGGAATAATGACGAAAAATTAATAATGGATTATAAAAATGCAGTTGATTTTTATTTTAAAGTTAAAGCAGGTATAACAAAAAGAAAGAATCAGTTTGCTGTAAGAGTTATTTCAAAGAAAGTTGTTGAGGAAATTCTCAAGATAAGTCCATTACTTATGGAAAAAGGAGATAAAAAAAGAATTCCTTATAATATACTGCAACTTTCAAATGAAAATATAAAATATCTATTAAGAGCACTTTATGACGGAGATGGTTCAGTAATTCCACAGAATAGAAATGGTTGCAGAATTTCATTTGTTTCCCAGAATAAGGAACTCGAAGAACAAATGTCTGATTTATTATTAAGATTTGGCATACAATCCTCTATTTTTAAAGACAAAAATGTCTGGAGATTAGACATTTCGGGGCAAGATAATCTCTCAAAATTCTTGCTGAACATAAGTTTCTTATCTGAAAAAAAGAAGCAGAGATTAAAACAATATTTAGAAAAGGAAAAAACATACAGGACAATTAGAGACTTAATTCCAAATTGCACAGAAAAAATAAATGAGATTTTTAAAAAATTGAATATATCTGCTAATAAGGAAATTGGGCATTCAATTGATTTGCATGTTGAAAAACATAGATTATTTTTGCAAAAGCTCGTTCTAATAGCAAAAAAAGAAGCATTAAAGGATATTGAAAAAAATAAAAAAATAATAGAAGAATTAAATGAATTGGAAATACTAGCATTTGGTTATGCCAGATGGGTTAAAATAAAGAAAGTGTCAAATATAGATAATAATGGAATAAAATGGGTTTATGATGTTACCATGGAACCCAATAAAACTTTTGTCTCTAATGGAATGATTCTTCATAATACGGTCACAATTTCAAAAGCAAATGTTCAGGCGTCCCTTAAAGCACAAACTTCTGTTCTTGCAGCTGCAAATCCAAAATTCGGGAGATTCGACCCTTTTATGCCTATTCCCCAACAGATTGATCTCCCCCCAACACTTATCAATAGGTTTGATATAATTTTCACATTAAGGGATTTGCCAGACAGAAATAAAGATGAAAAAATAGCCTCTCATGTCTTAAAAGAACATCAAAAAGAAGCAAAAGAAGTTTTGATAGATACAAATCTTTTCAGGAAATATGTTGCATATGCAAAACAAAAAGTAAATCCAATTCTAAGTGCCGATGCAGTTGATGAACTTAAAAAATTTTATGTTGAATTACGAAACAAACCTGTAATGTCTGAAAGTGCAATGAGGCCAATTCCTATTTCAGCTAGACAATTACAAGCTCTCATAAGAATGGCAGAAGCCTCGGCTAAATTGAGATTGAGTGACGAGGTATCGAGAGAGGATGCAAAACAGTCCATAGAACTAATGAAATATTATCTTATGCAAGTAGGTTATGATTACGAGTCCAAAACATTTGATATAGATAAAATATCAGGAAAATTCT
>CAYNWY010000064.1:0-4502 GCA_964401065.1 Candidatus Woesearchaeota archaeon | reverse complement strand
CATTATATAAAATACAATTATCCCAAATAACTATTTGCATCAGGAACAGCAGCCTTTGCAGATTTGAAAAAAGAATCTTCTATTTTTTTGTAAACATCTATGGTTGATTTTGTTATACTTGGTTTTACTTTTTTAAGAGCTTCTTCAAAATGTTTCTTTGTTACAAATTTAGAATCAATTGATTCTCGAAGTGAAAGTAAAGCTGCCTCTCTTGCAAGAGATTCTATATCTGCTCCAGTATATCCTTCTGTTTTTTCTAATAATTCCTTAAGCATATTATCTTTTTCTTTATCATTAAATGCTTTTTTTCCATTTCCAAGAGGCATTTTTTGGGTATGTATCTTAATAATATTTAATCTTCCTTTTGAATCAGGAGCATTAACAAGAAGTATTTTATCAAATCTTCCAGGTCTTAACAAAGCAGGATCAAGCATATCTGGCCTGTTTGTTGCACCAATTACTAATATATCTTTTAAATCTTCTAATCCATCCATCTCAGCAAGCATTTGATTCAAAACTCTTTCAGTTACTTTTGTCCCATAATCAATTCCTCTTTTTCCAGCTAAAGAATCAATTTCATCAAAGAATATAACACACGGAGCAACCTGCCTTGCTCTTTCAAATATTTTTCTCATTCCCTCTTCTGATTTTCCAACCCACATGCTCAAAAGAGAAGGACCTTTGACTTGTATAAAATTCGCTTCTGATTCTTTTGCAACAGCTTTTGCTAATAGAGTTTTACCTGTTCCGGGAGGTCCATAAAGCAAAATTCCCCTTGAAGGACGTATTCCCATTCTTTTGAAACTATCAGGATATTTCATAGGCCACTCAATAGATTCTTTTAATTCCTGCTTAACATCATCCAAACCACCAACATCTTCCCAATCAATATTAGGAGTTTCAACTAATACTTCCCTCATAGCAGAAGGTCTGACAACTTTCAGAGCATCCATAAAATCCTCTTGATTTATAATTAATTTTTCTAAAATATCTTGAGGAATCTGCTCTTCTCCATCTAATTTCATCTGAGGTAAATATTTTCTCAAAACATTCATAGCAGCCTCTTTAGCAAGAGCTTCTATATCTGCACCAACAAAACCATGAGTTATAGAAGCAAGTTCTTCTAATTTAACAGTTTTCGTTAATGGCATCCCTCTTGTGTGAATTTTTAAAATCTGTAATCTTCCTTCTTTTCTTGGAACTCCTACTTCAATCTCTCTGTCAAATCTTCCAGGACGTCTCAAAGCAGGATCAATTGCATTAACCCTGTTAGTTGCTCCAATAACAATGACTTTTCCACGAGATTTCAAACCATCCATTAAAGTTAAAATTTGTGAAACAACTCTTCTCTCAACTTCTCCAGTTACTTCTTCTCTCTTGGGAGCAATAGCATCAAGTTCATCTATAAAAATAATTGTGGGGGCATTTTTTTCAGCTTCTTCAAATATATCTCTTATTTTCTTTTCTGACTCTCCATAAAATTTGGACATTATTTCGGGCCCATTCAAAAGTATAAAATTTGATTCTGATTCATTTGCAACAGCTTTTGCCAAAAGAGTTTTTCCAGTTCCTGGAGGCCCGTGCAATAAAACTCCTCTAGGAGGCACTATTCCAAGTTTTTCAAATATTTCAGGATGCTTCATTGGAATTTCAACCATCTCTCTAATTTTCTTTATTTCATCACCCAACCCGCCAATATCTTCATAATTTATTTCAGGAAGATTATCTTCACTAATTTCAACTACTTTTGAATTTAAAGAAACCTCTGTATTTTCAGTTATTCTTACAGGCTGGTTAGGAGTTACATTTACAACCAAAAATTTAAGTTGTGAAATCCTTCCACCAAGATTTCCAAAACCCATTCCTCCAAATATTTCATTTAAATTTCCAAAAACGTCATCTAAATCTCCAAACTCTTCGGACATCAAGTCTTTTCTTCTTTGGACTCCTCCCAAAACAACAATATCTCCTTTCACAACTGTTCTTCCAAGCAATCCGTTTCTAAGTCCTTGGGGATCACCCTGAACCATTATTCCTTTCTGTGCTGGAGCAATCATTATCTTTTTTGCTTCTTTTATTTCAGCTTTTGAAATTGAAACTACTTCTCCTATTCCTGTTTTAGCATTTTTTCTAAGAATACCGTCTATTCTTATTATTCCTTCTCCAACATCAGTTGGATAAGACCTGTCAACAATTGCTACAGTTTCACGATTTCCTTTTATAAGAATTACATCTCCTCTCTTCAAATCAAGTTCTTTCATTAAATCTGCATCTATTCTTGCTATTCCTTTGTAAGCATCATCCTGCAAAGCCTCAACAACTTTTAATTGAATTGTTCTTTTGACCATTATGCAAAATCTCCTGATTTTGTATCGTTGAAAAATTTATTTTTCATATTATTTTTTTCCTTTTAATTCCTCAAAATTTAAACTTACTCTACCAAAATCTTCAAAACACAATCTTACCATTTCATCCATAATGCTTTTTTGCTCATTCATAAATGAAACTATCTCTTTGGGTATTGAAACAGCATAGCTGTTTCCCACTAATCTCATCTTAACGTGAAACTCTTTGTTCTTTAAATTTATAAATCTGCTGTATTCTTGCTCATCAACAGGATGAATTATCTTCTCATTGCATTCAGAATTTGGACAAACCATTAAACGCAAAACAAACCCATTTTTTACAACCTGAGCTTTTTGCATTTTTTTTCCGCATTTATTGCATAGAATAGTGTTATTGAATATGTCGTTTGTCATTTTTTATTTTACGGGTTTATTCTCAATTCACACGAATATGAAGCCACACCTCCAGGCTTTTGCCTCGAGTGTGGCAAAGGGTTGAAAAGAGGTTGTATATATCACAACGTGTATACACAAGATGTATACTATTTAAATCTTATGGAAGATAGTTCCATATAAAAATATAAAGAATTAGAAGTATTTTCAAACACTTTAAAAACCCCTCCAGTCTCTATAATTAAATGAAAAAAGAAGGCGATTCAAAAAGCAAATTTAAGAAATTTCTTAAAAAATCTTGGGATGTAATCTGGAAAGATGATAGCTTCAAAGGATGGTTAATCTCTCTAATCTTCATATTTATCGTTATAAAGTTCATATTTTTCCCATTACTAAATCTTGTCACAGGAACTTCCTTGCCTCTTGCAATTGTTGAATCCTGCAGTATGTACCATACTGGAAATTCCTTAAGTAATTTTGACAACTGGTGGGAAAGGCACGATTCAAAATACCAAAATTTTTTTATAAACAAATCAGAATTTGAAGAATTTGTTCTTAAAAGAGGATTTAGCAAAGGAGACATACTATTTATTGTAAGGGCAAGACCTGAAAAGTTAAAGGTGGGTGATGTGATAATATTTGATGCAGGCCAAAAAAACCCAATAATTCACAGAATAATGAAGATAAATGAAAAAAATGGAGAATATACTTTTTCAACAATTGGAGACAATAACGATGGGCAGTTAGATGTTGAAATGGAAATAAAACCAGAGCAACTTGTAGGAAAGGCTGTGTTGAAAGTAGTCCCCTATGTTGGATGGGCAAAACTTGTATTTTATGAACACATAAGACCCCAAAATGAAAGGGGGGTTTGTGAGGAACAATAATAAGAAGTTTTATAAATCAATTAAATTTAAACAAAAATAAAGCTAAAGGAAAAATATTAAAAAATGATGGAATTCTGTCCAAAGTGTGGTGCAGTGTTGATTCAAAAGAGAAAGAACTATGGTTGTGCTAGATGTGAATATTCAACAAAAGAAAAATTCAAAATAAAAACTTCCGAGAAAATTGAGGAAAAAAATAAAGTTGCTGTTATTAAAAAAGAGATGAATACCCTCCCAATTGTGGTTGAAAAATGTAAAGAGTGCGGAAATGACAAAGCCTATTTCTGGACAATCCAAACTCGTGCAGGAGACGAAGCAGAAACAAAGTTTTTCAAATGCACAAAATGTGACCATACTTGGCGTGAATATCGATAATTATTTTCTATTTTCCAACCCTATTAAATACCACTCTAAATGTTTATCAAAACCATCTTTTAAAGAATGATTGTCGCCTGGAATAAAGGGCAATTCACATTCTAAGAATTCATCTATAGAGAAATATCTATTAGTACGAGAATGTTCCCCATTCCCCCACCCATCGTTTTCTGAATAATAATCCAAATGAAGATTTTTACAGAATTCAAAAAGAGGAAGAGGATATTTGCTTCTATCACCAAGAAGATATGCTGAAAATAAGGGAGAAGAATCAGATTGGGAGATTATACTTAAGCTATATTTCCCCACTCTAAACTCTTTGTCTTGATATTTCATCCAATGCCAACGATCATAATCATATTCAAAAATATTTAATTCAAACGGAGCAACTTCTTTAGTATTCGGATTTAAATGTAATTTTTTAAACTCTTTGTATATATACTTGAGTTGAGGTTTAACTAAAAATATTTTATCCTGTTTTTCTTTTTCGAATTGTTTTAATTTA
>CAYNWY010000063.1:0-4817 GCA_964401065.1 Candidatus Woesearchaeota archaeon | reverse complement strand
ATATAAGGAGAAATTTATCTCAAGAATTAATCATATTTTATCTTCTATGGATTTTCCAGAATATCTTCCTTCAGGGATGATTCATGAAGACCTTGGAAAAAGGCATGTTTTATGGAACAGAAATAAAATTTCAGCAATAATAGATTTCGACAGAACTTATTTTGGAAAACTTATTCTTGATCTTGGGCAGGCATGCAGAGGATGGTGTTTTACAGATAATTGGGGTAAATGGAGCAATGAAAACTTTAAACATCTAATTAAAGGATATTCTAAAAGGAGAAAATTAACAGAAATAGAGAAAGGATATCTTGTTGATGCAATAAAATTTGGAATTGTTGAAAGGGCTATTTCCTTTAGTTTAAGATTTATAGGAACAACCGGAGATCCTGAAGATGAGAATTATGCTTTATATTCTGTTTTAGATAATGGATTGCTTGATATAATAGAAAAAAACAGAACAATAATTGAAGAAATCTTAGAAGAGTTTTAATAAAATTAAATTATCTATTTTAAATTTTCCTCAAAAACATCTCTTTTTTCTCTGTAAAATATCCCCAAGGGAATTTTTGTATTCTTTGTGAGAGTGCTATAATCAAATTCCTGTGCTCTCTTCATTGCTTGTTCAAAGTTTTTATAGTTGTGTTTTTTGTCTTTTAAGAAATAAGTATATTTTTTGTAGTTTGCATCAGGATGAAAAATTAGACAAGGTTGTATTACTTCAATGAATGCAAAACCTTTGTGTTTGAATGCCTCATTTAATACTTCTTCAATTTGCTTTGCATCTGCATACACTCTTGCAACAAAAGTAGCTCCAGCAGAAAGCATTAGTTTTATTGGATTTATTGGTTGAATCTTGACCCCTTTTGGATTTGTTTTGTCCTTGAAATTAATCTCTGTAACTGGAGTTGGTTGTCCAACTGTAAGTGCAAAAACCTGATTATTATGAACTAGATATTTTATATTAGAATTATATCTTGCAGCATGAATCAAATGTTCCATCCCTTCTGCATATGCATCTCCATCTCCTGAAAAACCAATAACATTTAATTTAGGATTTGCTATTTTCATTCCAAGTGCTGTTGGAAGTACTCTTCCATGAAGAGAATTTATACCATTCAAATTTATGTAATCAAATATTTTAGCATGGCACCCTATTCCTGCAACAATAGCATAATTATTTTTGTCTTCTTCTGTCTTTATTTTTTTGCCCAAGTAATTTTTTACACCTGCAAGTATCTGGAAGTTCCAACAACCTGGGCACCAGGTTGGCTTAGTAGGAGAGGATAAATTTATTGTCAAATTAAAACTCCACCCCCCTTTTGAACTCTTTCCATCTTGGAACTATTATTGCTATAGCAGCAATTGCTAAACCAAGTATAACTCCTACTTCGTTATGCGCTCCTGCAAATATTCTTTGTATACTCATTATTATTAAGATTGCTCCAGCGAATATAAAATAAGAGATTCTCCAGGATTTTTTTTGATCTATAAAAAACCAAAGAACATACAAACCCCAACTTGTCCAAACAATATGAGAAGAAGCATCAAATAAAATATAATCCCCATAGATATACATTGGGAGGTATTTGAATAAAAGGAGCCCAATTCCCATTATTACTGTTGTCCATGAAATCCAGATTATTTGCTGTTTTGTGTGAAGTTTCATTTTATAAATTCTAAAATTTCAGGAATTTCATTTACTTCATCAAAATGTCCCTGTTTCTTTTTTATAATTATTTTTGCTCCAAGATTCTCTTTAAACTTTTTTATCTCATCTAAATGAACATAGGGATCATTATCTGAAAAAATAGCAAGAATATTCTTTGTATGGCGGGTTATTCTGTTGAAATCTATTTTTGTATTTATCCAAGGATGCGCAATGTCTATTTCTTCTGGTTCAAGATTAATTAAATCAAACCATCCTGCAACAAAAATACATCCCCCTATTTCTCTTTGCTTTGGTGATTTTTCCAAATATCTCATTATTGTCTGACATCCTACGCTGTGTCCTATAAAGTAAGTCTCTTTAGTTAATTTTTCAAAAGGAATTTTCTCTTCTAAATATTTAACCCAAATTTCAATTTTCGGATTTTCTGAATCAGGCATGTCAAATGCTTCAACTTTAAATCTTTTTTTAGGCAATTCAATTTTTAGCCAATCAAACCACCCCCCTTCTGAACTTCCGCCCCAACCATGAATTAAATAAGCTTTTTTCATCTCAACCTCTTCTTTATTTCTTCTTTTAATTCATCAGCAAAGAAAGGTCTTCCATCATACTTTAATATTTTATTCTTGCTGTTTATGAAAATGCCTGTATTTTTTGTTATAATTCCTGTGAGTTGCCCTGTGGATGAATTTTCAACTAAAATTATATTTTTTCCGACAAGCTTTTCTTTTATTTCTTCTGGAAAAGGCTCTATGTACTTCAATTGAATAAATTCTGTATTAAGGTCTTTTATTGCATCAATTATTGCTCCTTTTGTAGAACCCCAACCTATAACAATATTTTTTGAATTTTGCTTCCCATGCACAGAAAATGTCTGGAATTTTTCAACCTCTTTCTTTATCTCCTGAATTTTTCCTAACCTTTTTTCAACATTTGATTTTATTGTATCTGCATTTTCAGTTGCACTTCCATAAGCATCTTTTTCATAACTATTGTATCTTTTCAAAAAAGTTTCATTTTTTACTTTTATAAAAGAAGATTCTTCATTGGTGGTGTAGAAACTCTCTGCAAGATGCTTATCTCCTAATATAATTGAAGGAATTTTGAATTTTTGTGATAGATAAAATGCCTGATTAGTCAATTCTTGAGCTTCTTTGGGATCTCCGGGTGTAACAACTATTCTTGAAAATTCTCCATGCCCAAAATTCAAAGCCAAATTTAAATCTCCCTGAGAAGTATAAGTTGCAACACCTGTTCCAGGTCCTGGTCTTTGTGAAAGATAAACCACCATTGGGATTTCTGCAATTCCAGTCATACTTAAAGCTTCAGTCATTAAATCAAATCCTCCTCCAGAAGTGCCTACCATTACATTTTTTCCTAATATAGAGCTCCCAATTGCAGCATTAATTACAGCAATTTCATTCTCTAGTTCTATAACTTTTATCTTTTCTTTAGATGCAAGTTCATTAAGTATAGGTGTTGCAGGAGTCATGGGGTAAGCATAATATATTTCAATATTAGAGTTTATTGCACCAGTGGATATCCCTTGATTTCCATTCATAAACGAATTGTCGCTGGCGAATTTTGTAAGTTTGCATAAGTTCTTTTTTTCTTCATCATATCCTTTCTTTGCATTCTTCATATTTTCACTGAAGTTTTTCTCTAATTTCTTTAAATCTTCTTCAAGCAGTTTAAAATCTAGGCAGAGAAGCTTGAATATTCTTCCAGCATAATACATGTTTTCATTGGAATTTTTTAAGATTATTCCTTTAGGTTTTAAATCTTTTTTATGAATTTCCTCCGTTTTATTATCAAGGCAGACTAATATGTCTATCTTGGAATCATTGCTTGAAACAGGTTCTTCTGAAAAAGTCAGAATATTAAAATTATGCCCCCCGCGAATCAGGGATTGGTAGTCTCTTGAATAGAAAACATAGTTTCCGTTCTTTATGAGTGCTTCTCCAATAATTTGTGTTAAAACATTCGGCCCCTGTCCAGCTTCACCCCCTATAAGAACATTATACCTCATTTTATATTATATTAAACAAATAGTCAAAAGAATTATTTAAAGTTTTGGGATAGAAAATTATTTGAATTTATTGGAAATATTATTTGGAGTTTTGATTAAATAAGATATTGATATTGAATGAAGATCCTATAAACCATCCCCTGTTAAAATCAATCTGAGTTCCTTTAGCAATTTCTTTTATATTTTTATTTACTAAATAAGTAAAACCAAGAGTACCTTCACTAGATATCTTCATACCTTTATTATTGTATGAAAAAGCACATATTGAAACATAAGGCTTGCCGATTAATAAATTAGCTAAATGATATTTTTCTTTTACTTCAAGGGCATTCCACCTGTCCCATCCATTTCTTGCCACAAGTTTTTCTAAATATAATCCATATCCTATTTTGATTAATTCCCCTCTTTTAGGGATATTTATTTCAATCTCTGAGAAAACTTGCGGTTTAATAAAAGTATTCCAATTTGCTAAAAAAGCAGAAGTTACATCATAAAAAGTTAACGCTGCCCCCTCCCCTTTAGTATTAGTTCCAGGATGGTTTGTATAATTTCTTTCTTTTAAGTCTGGTCTATCATTATTCTCCAGTAATAATGAAGTTAATTTAATTTCAAGATCAGTCTCAACACCAACATTTAGACTAAGTTTTTCTTCAAGAAAGGATATTTTTCCTCCAAATTTTCCATTAATCAAGGAAATTCTATCTGGCATTTTTAGGGTTTCATCTTTAACTGGTGCAACATCTTTGTCATTGGCATAATCATCATCAGGATGTTTTGGAACATCCCTTATTATTAGGGGAATATTTGCTATTTTTGTATTTTCTTTATTATAAGTAACCCCCATATTCATTTCTTTTATAAAAGAGACTTTCTGCGCTTTTGCAGGATTTGATAAAAGCGAAGCTCCTAAAATTAAGGGGAATAAAATCTTTGCGGGTCTGAGAATTTTTGTCAAACTTTTCATATGTTGTGAGGATTTGGAAGATTTATTAAGATTTTCATTATTTTGTATATATATTATATTCTTATAACTGCTATATTGAAATTTAAAAATAAGAAGATAAGACATGTAAAGTAAACCTTAATCCTTAACATAAAGATTTGCAGGAAAATCTTTAATCC
>CAYNWY010000062.1:0-4852 GCA_964401065.1 Candidatus Woesearchaeota archaeon | reverse complement strand
CAATTTTGGCTTTCCAGATTTTAATTTTGACAGCCGGAATTATTTTTCTTTACAGACCATTTTATGACGCGATGATTGTTTTAAATCAGCAGGCAAAAACATTTTGGATTACCATTGCCGGAGCTGTAACAAATGTTACTCTAAACTTAATTTTAATTCCAAAATATAGTTTGTACGGAGCGGCAACGGCTACCGTAATTACCAATCTTTTAATTCTTTTGATTATCATTTTTTACGCAAGAAAATTTACTTTTATCCGCCTTCCCGGCCTAAAAATTTTCTTCACTTTTTCGGCTTCTGCTATTGCCTCATCTTTTATGTATTTTGTTATAAAACAGCCGCTGATATACAATATTAATATATTCCTTTTGGTTCTTGTTAGTATATTAATTTACTTTATGGTTTTTTCAGTAATTAGAAAATATATATTTAGGTCGGCTTTAGCTTTTAAATAAATTATAAAAAAGAGAAAAAATATGGAAAATAGAAACCAAAAAAAAATTAAAATTATTGCCGAAATCGCTTGTAACCATAAAGGAGATATAAATATAGCCAAAGAAATAATAATCACGGCTAGCAACTTTTGTAAAGTTGATATTGTAAAATTCCAAAAAAGAAATCCTAAAGAGTGTCTTACTCAAGAAGAATATAATGCTCCGCATCCCGTTCCGGAAAATTCTTACGGCAGAATCTATGGAGAACATAGAGAGTTTTTGGAGTTTAATTTAGACCAACATAGACAGTTAAAAGAATGGTGTGAAAAATTTGGAGTTGATTATTCTTGTTCTATTTGGGATTTAACTTCGGCTAGAGAAATCATTTCTCTTCAGCCAAAATATATTAAAGTTCCTTCGGCTTATAGTGATAATCTCGAAATTCTGGGTTATCTTTGCGATAATTTTCCGGGAGAAATCCATGTTTCATTAGGAATGACCACTAGAAATGAAATTGAAAATATAGTTAAGTTTTTTGAAGGTAGAAACAGAAATAAAGATTTAGTTTTATACGCTTGTACCTCGGGATATCCTGTTAAGTTTGAAGAAATATGTCTTTTTGAAATCAATAGGCTTATGGAAAAATATAAAAAACCTGAAAGGATAAAGAAAGTAGGATTTTCCGGTCATCATCTAGGAATCGCAGCCGATATTGCTGCTATGACCTTAGGTGCAGAAATTATAGAAAGACATTTTACTTTGGATAGAACATGGAAGGGCACTGACCACGCCGCTTCTTTAGAGCCGATAGGATTAATGAAACTGGTTAGAGATTTACACAATGTATCAAAAGCAATGAGATACAAAGAACCAGAAATATTAGAAGTGGAAAAAATTCAAAGAAAAAAATTAAATTGGAATAGAATGTA
Source organism: Candidatus Woesearchaeota archaeon (assembly GCA_964401065.1). Classification (GTDB taxonomy): domain Archaea; phylum Nanobdellota; class Nanobdellia; order Pacearchaeales; family GW2011-AR1; genus MWBV01. The sequence goes on along the minus strand of CAYNWY010000062.1, from coordinate 3,489 downwards.
TGAAAAATAAAATAATTGCCTTCGTTCCTTTAAGAGGGGGCAGCAAGAGTATCCTTCTTAAAAATATAAAAGAGATAGCCGGTCAGCCATTAGCTTTTTGGGTAATTCAGGCTGCCTTAAATTGCTATTTAGTTGATAAAGTAGTTGTAAGCACTGATTCGGATATAATTAAAAATAAAGTCAAAGAATTAAAAAGTAATAAATTAAGAATAGTTGATAGGTCAGAAGAAACTGCTACTGATACCGCCAGCACGGAATTAGCAATGTTGGAATTCGCCGAATCAGATGATTCTTTCCAATGCATTATTCTAATTCAGGCGACTTCTCCTCTTTTAGAGTCGTTTCATCTCGAAAAGGGGATAGAGAAATATTTTGAAAATAAATACGACAGCTTATTGTCAGTAGTAAGGCAGAAAAGATTTATCTGGGAAGAAAGCAATAAAGAAGCAAAGCCGGTTAATTATAATCCTCTTTTGCGACCAAGAAGACAGGAGTGGGAAGGTTTTTTGGTTGAAAATGGCGCTTTTTATATAACTTCGCGTCAAAGATTATTAAAAACAAAGTGCCGAATTTCTGGCAGAATTGGCATATACGAGATGCCGGAGGAAACTTATTACGAATTAGACGAACCATCTGATTGGATAATTATTGAGAATCTATTAAAACAAAAAAAGAGAATAATCAAATAACATGGAAAATGAATTAAAAGAAAAATTAAAAAAAATAAAAGCTATGGTTTTTGATGGAGATGGAGTATTTTTCTCTGGAAGAGTTTTCATAAGTCCTGAAAAGGGAGAGGCGTTAAAAGAAAGAAGCCACATTGACGGTCAGGGAATTTCGCTTTTAAGAGCAGCCGGAATAAGAATTGCCTTAATAAGCGGAGAGAAAACCGGATTTTTGGAGGCAATCGGCAAAAAACTTAATTCCCTGCCTTCAGTAAAAGAAGAGAAGTGGCCTGAGATAGCCATTTTCACCGGGCCCCAGGGCGAAGAAAAGGTCCAAACCATTCAAAATTGGCTTAATGAAATTGGCCTTAATTGGCAAGAATGCGCGGCAATGGGAGATGATTTGGCCGATTACCAGCTTTTAAAAAAGGTCGGCGTGGCCGCTGTTCCCTCTCAAGCTGAAGCAGCGGTTAAAAAAATTGCCCATTATATCGCCCCTCGCCAAGGAGGGAATGGCGCAATTCGCGATTTTTGCAATTTAATTTTAGAAGCCAAAGAGATAGATTTCAGATCTTTGGATTTAAGATAAAAAATTTGCTTATTTTAACCGGAATAAGCACTCTTGAAGAATATGTATCTGAAATACAATAGAAAAAGAGAAATTCCTTTTGATAAAAAAATAGAAATAAAGCCTGGAAATAAAGAGAATTTTTATGAGTTTCTGGGTCGCAACGAAAGAATTATTTTAGAAGGAAAGTTTTATTACTATAACCGTGATAGTAGAACCGTCTTTTTTAGAGAAAGCCCGAAGAAACAGCTAATGAGTTTATTAAAGGAACAGGACATCGTAAAATTTATTAACAATGTGGAAGGAGAATATTGCGGAATAAAGATAAATTACCGAAATAGATCCTTGACAATTTTTAGCGATAAGTTGAAACAATCAGAATTATATTACTTTTTCAATAAAGGTATCCTTGTTATATCAGAAAATCCTAGAGAAATAATCAGCGAGGTTAAAGAATTAGGGTATAACAAATACAGTTTAATGAGTGCTGTTTTATTACATACCCCGGGAGGTAATTCATTTTTTAAAAAAATTAACCGCCTAAAGTATAATGAGGTGATTACAATAATTAAAGATAAAATTTCCTTAACAGGTTTTAAAGATAAAGACATTAAAATCACAAGATATTCTAAAAGTAATTTGCGACAATATAATAGAATTCTTACTAATGCAATTTTGTCTAGGGCTTCTAATAACCTTAATTTGGTTTATAGTTCAGGGGGTTGGGATTCTACGATGCTTTTGTCAATATTAAAAAAGTATCTCGGAAAGAATAGAGTGGGGGGAATAGTGTTGAGAATCATCTTACCAGACGGACGATGTTTTAATAAATTCGAAGTTGAAAAAGCAAAACAAATAGGTAAAACCTTAGGGATTAAGATGGAAGTGGTAGATGTAGATTATAGGGAAAAAGAACATTACTATAGTTTTGATAGAGTGAAGGAAGACTTACTCTTTAGAGATCTTTTATATCTCTGGCCTAATAAGTGGACCAAAGTAGTGGAATACATTAGTGAAAAATATGGCAAAGATGTAGTGATATTTAATGGAGAGGGTTGCGATTCTTTGCATAATTATGGTTTCTCTCAATATATTTCTTTACCCTCGCACGATAATGATGATTTTAATGAGTACGCTGACAAAATGAAAAATTATTTATATGGCCCCGATTTTTTTCAAAAGATTAAAACTAATAATTTCTTTAATGATACGGTTTACCGAACTTTTCTTCTTTTTAACCAGGATAAAAAATTCATTAATGTTAAGAATTTTAATCTAAAGAAAAGAATATATTATTATCTGCTTTCTTTTGTGCTGTCAGATTTAAGGATTCCTTTTAGAAAAATTGAATGTAAAAAATACATTAAAGACTCGGCTATTAAAAAACTGGAAAAGTGGCTTGAAGCAAAATATTTCAGAGAAGCGATTGAAAATATTAATGAGGATAATTTATATTATTACTTTTCTTATCTGTATGCCTCATTTCATCTCCAAAGTCCCCAGATTCGTATTTTCAGGATTGGCTTAAATAATGTGCGGTTTCCCTTCATTGATTCAAACTTGTTTAAATTTTTATACAAGATGCCGCAGAATTTTGGCAGAGGATTGAATTTTAATCGTATAAAATTTCCCTTAAAAGAATTGGCCAAAGAAGTTTTTTCTAAAAAAATATATAAAATTATAGGTTCGGGTCCTCACTCTTATTTGTCTGAAGTTGAGGAAATTAATGTTTTTGACGAAGCTTTTTTGAGGGGACCCGTATACGATTATATGAAAGATACAATTGATCTTAGAGAAGTTAAGAATACATTTCGCGGCGATATCTTTTATACAAATGAAATTGAAAGTTTAATTAAAAGATTCAAGCGAGGCAAGCTGGAAAATATTTCCGGCATAGAAGTAAGACTATTAATGTTTTTAACGTTATTAAGCAGTTACACCCTTGAATAAAAAATAAAGATGATTGAAAAGCTATGTTCGAAAATAGACAAAATAATAATTTTTTAATCAGCGAAAGTAGAAAAAAAGACAAAACTTGTCTTAAAGTGATTTTTCAATCAATGAACCCTCTGCTTTTTCGGGCTACTTTTATTGGATATCTTTATGAAATCGCCCAGAGACATCAAGTGGTTTTGTTGACTGGAAAAGTTGATTTTGACACAAAAAAAATTCTTGACGACAAAAATTTATTTCCCGGACTGGAAAAAATTATATTTTTTGAATCGCCTTTTTACGGAGATATTTTGCGTAAAAATT
>CAYNWY010000061.1:0-5097 GCA_964401065.1 Candidatus Woesearchaeota archaeon | reverse complement strand
GGGGCGAGCTGATAGAGATTGACGTTAAATGGGTTCCGGATAGAATAAAAGGACAGAGGTGCTATCAATTTACCGCCATAGATTGTGGTTCAAGATGGAGATATCTACAAGCATATAATGACGCTTCCAATTTAAGCGCGATAAGGTTTTTAAAAGAACTGATTGCTATTGCTGATTTTAAAATTAAAGCAATCAAAACAGACAATGGATCTTGTTTCACCAATAGATATACTGGCTACAATAAAAGTTCAGACCCCTTGAATCCGAGACTACATCCTTTTGATATTATTTGTCAGCGGCTAAAAATACCACACTATTTAATAGATCCGGGCAAGCCGCAACAGAATAGCTTCGTGGAACGTTCGCACAGAACAGACCAGCAAAAATTCTACGACCAGTTAATCTTTAAATCATTTGAAGAGTTGAGATATAAGTTAAGATTGTGGAATATGTATTACAATGACACTAAACATTGCGGACTTAATGGACTAACTCCTAACCAAGCTCTTAGATTATTCTGAGTGCAAAATGTCTGTATCTAAAACATTAATCGCTCTCTTTCTGCACTTAATAATGTTTTCTTTAATTTCTTCCTGGGGTCTTTGTTTCCCTGTTTTTTCAAATTCAACCATATGTTCTTCTATACGACCAAAAGCCTCTGTTACTGCTCTTTTATATAGTTCTTCTATTCTCTTAATTTTTTCTTTCATAGATTTATTTACTTCCTTTTATAAATACATTCTTTATTGTTCTGATCTCCCATTCCCATGTTGTCTTTATGCCATAATTTACAATCCTCAACATCAATAAAGGAAACCACATTATTATACCAAATAAAATATAATTTAATTTTAATTTAACAACGGCGACAGGTCGATTAATGGGAGGTTGCAAAAAAAGTAATATAGCTCTGAAAATTCCGATTACGATATAGACAAAGATAATAACTTTAAGTATGTTCATTTTGTCTTATGCTTTTTAATAAATTAGTTTTCTACTTTTTATAAGCATCTCGGTCCTCAATAAAGAATATTGGTTGCGGAAGAAAACTATCTATTTTAATTCTTTTTTAAGAATTTCTACTAATTGGGTTGGGGTATATTGAGATTTCGTCAGGCATTTCTGGTTCCCTAGATCATAACCCATTCTCTTAAGTTCAACATCGGTGTTATTGCTCAAAACAATAAGAGGAATGTCTTTTGTCTTTTCATCTTTTTCAATCTCTTTTAAGATATCTATTCCATTTATATCGGGAAGGATAATATCAAGCAGAATTAAATCCGGAGCATTCTCTTTCCCTGATTGGATATCTTTCACCTTATCCATGGTCGATTGTCCATCGCTTAAAGTTTCTACTTTAAATCCGGCTCCCTTAAAAGCTATTTGGTAAACATCCATGATGGCTAAATCATCTTCAATTAATAATATTTTCTTAGCCATATTATTTTATTTAATTGGTAATTGGATAAAGAAAGATGAGCCCTTATCTTGGCCTTGAGATCCAGCCCAAATCTTTCCATTGTGAGCTTCAATAATCAAAGTAGACATAAAAAGCCCGATTCCTCTTCCTGTAGCATAAAACTTATCTGCCTTATCTCCTCTTTCGAATAACTTATTAAATAATAGTTCGAGATCCTGTTGGGAAATTCCCTTTCCTGTATCTTTAACTTCTATTAGGATATTAGAATCTTTTGAATTAACTTTTATTGTTATCCCTCCTTTGGTTGTATATTTTAAAGCGTTATCAACAATATTAAATAAGGCTGTCTTTAATTTTTCTGGATCGGCATTAATTTTTGGCAGAGATTTATCTTTTTCCAACTTAATAAATAATTTCTTTGTTTCAGCCTCCATGCTTACTTCTTCTACAATTTCATCTAAAATAGGTGCTAACTCAACATTCGGCTTAAGGGCAACAACTTTCCTTCCTATTTGAAGTTGAGATATATCCAAGAATTCATCTATCAATTTAGATAGTATTTTAGTGGCTGACTGGAATTTCTTCAAAGCTCCTTCTAGTTTCTTGGGAATCTTTCCAAAGCTTCCTGTAAAAATTAAATCCAAATATCCCGACATCCCGGTTACCGGGGTCCTTAAATGATGCTGGGTAGCAAGAACAAATTGATCTTTAGCCCTATCCAACCTTTTTAATTCTTCGTGAGCCTTCTTTTCTACCTCATAAGCTTTTCTGATTTCTTTTGTTTGTTCTAATACCTTTTCTTCAAGCTTTTCGTTTAATTCGCTTAAAGCTTCTTTCGCCCTTCTTTCAGAAAAATTAGCTTTAATAATCTTATCTGTGCTTTTGCTAAAAAAGTAACCGTAAACAACAATTAAAGTAAAAACAGAAATAATTAGTAATTCTGGCGTTTTTCCTTCGATTAAAAAAGAAAGGATAAGAATAAAAAAGATTAAAATCAGGCTGATTATCTGATATTGCAGGAATAAACAGTTACGGAATTTTAATTCACAATATTGGCAACGATTATACGGAGAATAGTTAAGATTTTTAACTAACCAGCAGTTCTTATTAAGATATTCTATCTCTCCTGATTTTTTTTTAATTTTCTCACCTTTTTCCATTTTTATCTTTTAAAAATCTTTTTAAAAAACACGTACATTAAAGTAGCCACACAAAATCCGACAAAACAAGCTAAAAATATTAGAAAATCTACTATTAAGATGTAGATCCAGGCGTAATCAACGAATTTGCCAAAATAAATAAACAAGAATCCAGCCAGAAGTAAAGCTGCTGTCATGCCGGCAACAAAATTTAACTCTCCCGATTCTTTCTGAATTAAAGCTGATTTCTTCTTAAACATCCTGTTTAAAACTAAAGCATGAAACTGATAAGGAATATTAAGTTTTATAGAGAAAATTCCCAAAGCCATTAAAGCGCTGGTTATTAAAACCAACCACTGATTATGAACAAAAAAAGCTATTAAAATCATAACCCCATATATAGCCCTAGAAAATCTTAAAGAATTATTATAAATTGAGCATTGTTTCATAAAATTAAACTTTAATTAATTAGTTATTTATTACAATATAAAATAGCTTCTGATTTTATTCGATTAATTAGTTTCCAAAGACTATTGGCGCGAAGCGGAGAGAAATTTTCCCTCAATCCTACTTTATCGATAAAATACAGATCAGCATTTTTAACATCTTCCGGCTCCTGAAAAGACAAAATTCTTATTAATAAAGCTGCGATCCCTTTTATTATAACAGAAACGCTGTTAATATTATAGACAATTTTTCCATCCTTAATTTCAGAATGAAACCAGGTTTTTACCTGACAGCCTTTAATAATATTCTCTTCTGTCTTATATTTAAGATCAATTGGAGGCAGATCTCTTCCTAACTTAATTAGGTATTTGTATTTACTCTTCCAATCATCGAAGCCCTTAAACTCTTTAATAATTTCTTCTTGTATTTCTTGAATAGTCATTTTATTTAAACATTTCTTGAATTTCTTTTAATGCTTTACAAAAATAATCTATTTCTTTAAAAGTATTATAAAAAGCCAGAGAAGCTCTGATTGAACCTTCAATCTTATAATAATTCCATAATGGCTGAGTACAATGATGTCCGCTGCGCACAGCAATGCTCATCTTATCTAAAAATAATCCAACATCATAAGGATGAATATTGTCTAATAAAAAAGAAAAAACGCAAACCTTGTTCTCGGCCGCGCCATATATTTTTAATCCTTCTATGCTATTAAGTTTGACTGTCATATAATCTAATAATTCCTTTTCATATTTATGAATATTATCTAATCCTATATTTTGCAGATAATCTAAGGCTATACCTAAACCAATAGCGCCGATATAATTAGGAGTACCGGCCTCAAACTTAGCAGGCAGATCAGCATAAGTAGTATTTTCAAAACTTACAGCATCAATCATGTCCCCCCCGCCTTGATAAGGAGGCATCTCTAATAACCAATGTTCTTTTCCATATAAAACTCCTATTCCTGTAGGACCATATATTTTATGTCCTGAAAAAGAATAAAAATCACAATTAATATCCTGAATATCAACTTTCATATGCTGAATCGCCTGGGTCCCGTCTATTAAAACGGGGACATTCTTCTTGTGGGCAATAGCCGTTATTTCTTTAACAGGATTTATGGTTCCCAGAGAATTTGAAGCATGGACAACAGCGACTAATTTTGTTTTAGAGCTAATCAATTTCTTGTATTCATCTAATAATAATTCTCCTTTATCGTTTATAGGAATAACTCTTAAATTGGCTTTTTTTCTTTTACACATCATCTGCCAAGGAACAATATTAGAATGATGCTCCATTTCAGATACAATAATTTCATCATTCTCCTTGATATAAGCTTCTCCAAAAGAAAAAGCCACAGCATTGATAGAATCTGTGGTTCCTTTGGTAAAAATTATCTCTTGGGTAGATTCAGCATTTATATAGCTTCTAACTTTTTCTCTGGCTGATTCATACATCCCTGTCATATAATCGCTTAAATAATGGACCCCCCTATGGACATTACTATTGTTATCTAAATACAACTTATTCATAAAATCTATAACAATCTTAGGTTTTTGAGTGGTTGCCGCATTATCAAAATAAACAAGAGGATTGTTATAAATTCTCTGGTTAAGTATCGGAAAATCTTTCCTTATCTTTGTTACATCAAAAATAGACATTTTATGATTATCTCTTCTTCGCTAAGAATTCTTTTAATATTACTTTAATAATAACATTATCACAAGAAAAATCAAAAAAATAAGAAGCTTAGTTCTTAGAAACATGTAAGATAAAATTTAAGAGGCCTAACCCTTTTTAAGAAAAATAACTCCCGAATAAGCGATCCTCCACCAGAGAATAGCTTGAGATGGTTCTGTCGCAATCGCAATTTTATAACTACCCAGGCCCCACAACATAACAGAGAAACAAAATATGCCCCAAAGATATTGAGCTTTCCTTCTTCCCTTCAAAAACATTATCAAAGCTTCCACTAAACCGGTTACGCCAATTAATAGTCCCGAAATCGCAAATAAATTCATTAGCTTATTTTACCATTTTAAAAAATAATAAAAAAGCCCAATTGGTATCAACCAATGGGCTGTT
>CAYNWY010000060.1:0-5099 GCA_964401065.1 Candidatus Woesearchaeota archaeon | reverse complement strand
GTTGTTTCAATTGTGTTATTGAATTTGCTGAAAGAGCATTAAGTAATTCTTTTCTGAAAATTTTATCATAATCCTAAATCACTTCTCGATAAATTTTATTATATCTTTGGTATAAAATTTATCCATGACTGTCCAAGTATCATCTATTCCTGAGAAAAGACTTGTTATTTCATCATTAATAATCATCCCTGTAGGATAAACTACATTCTTGGTGTATCCATCTTCTGGCAGAATATCCCGATAGTCCTCTCTTTTTAATAATACTTCTGAGGTTTTGCAGTCTTTCCAAAGATATTTCTTATTTAAACTTATTAATTTGGCGCGATACTCTCTTCTTTTTTTTGTTTCTATTATTTCATGGTACGAACCAATCCACCTTCCATCTAATTTTATTAATGGACTCCCTGTTCCTGTTATTTCTCCTTTTTCAGGAATTGTCAATCTATGTGGGGGACCCCAATGAACTAAATCTGGAGAGTAAGCTACCCAAATTCCGGGTTTGCTTATACCATCAAAGGCATTTGGTCTTAGAAGGGTAGCATATACTTTATCATCTTTTTTGATAATGTCAGTTTCATAAGGGCTCGGAACTTTTTCTGGAAATATTGCGACATCTTTTATACTAATAATTATGGGTCTTGGAGTATCTTCTTTTATTATACTTTCAAATTCCTGGAAGTTTTTTGTCATTAAAAATGCTGTTGAAACTCCAAAATTCCTATGTGGGCAAACATAAGTGATTACATATTTCTTGCTTTTTATAGAACTTATTCTTACGTCTTCAATTCCAAATCTTTCATACTCCCATAAAGGGTATAAACAAGGTGTTTGTTTTCTTTCTGTTATCTCTCCTTTTTCATTTAATCTTAACAATCTTGGAAGAGAAATATGTTTTAGCCTATATGTATCGTCCTTTAATTGTATAGCTTCTTCATGTTCTTCTTTTATATTTCGTTTAGAATATTTATCAAAATCCATTTCTAATTTTGAAGAATACTGCTCATTAGGAATATGAAAAAAAGGCAGCCAAAAAGGATGTTTATAACTGGGAGATTCAGCAACTCTTATCATTAATATAGTTTCCAGTCCTTTTTCTGTTTTGAATTGAGCTACACCAGGATTAAATGCCCCTATTACTTTACACTCTTTTGATAATGGAATATAATCTTCAGGGCTTGCTATTATTTTTCTTTCAAAAGATTTAGGTATTTTATCGAATTTAGGAATCTTTTTATAGGACTCAGGATTTTCCTTATACATTACAAGGCATGGCTTTTTTAATTTTTAAAGATTATTATTGTAGAAGTTTACTCGTCATCTAGCCCCAAATCTTTTATGAATTTTTCCTTCAGGCGTTCAATACTTTCACAACCCCAAACTTTCAACAAACTTATTCTTGTCAAATGGAACAAGGTCATTCATTCCTTGACCCACGCCCAAATAAAGAATAGGTTTTCCTGTTGTGTAGCCCACACTCAAGGCAGTTCCCCCTTTTTCATCAATATCTGCTTTTGCTAAAATTATTCCGTCAATATTTACAGATTCATTGAATCTTTTAATTTGTTCAATTATATCGTTTCCGGTTATACTCTCTCCTACGAAAATTTTGATGTCTGGTTTGCAGACCTTTGCAATTTTTTCAATTTGAGCCATTAGGTTTTTTTCCGTGTGCATCCTTCCAGCTGTGTCAATCAGTACAACATCTATATGATTTTTTTCAGCATATTTTATTGCATCAAACCCAACAGAGGCAGGATCAGAGCCATATTCATGGGAAACTACTTCAATATTTAATTTTGTTCCATGTTTTTTTAATTGTTCAATAGAAGCAGCTCTAAATGTATCTCCTGCTGCAAAAACACAAGACAATTTTTTTTCTTTAAGCAGGTTTCCTAATTTTGCTATAGTTGTTGTTTTCCCTGTTCCATTTATTCCGCAGAACAATATAACATATGGCTTGTGTTCCATGCCTTTTTTCTCTCTTATTTTGTCAATCAGTTCAAAAGGTTCTACAAGAATCTTATAAATTATATCCTTAAGGGTTTCTTTTATTTGCCCTTCTATTTCTTTTTTTAAGAACTCTTTTCCAACTATGCTTTCTTTCAATTGTTTTATTATTTTTTCAGACACTTCAACTGCAACATTGTTCTCAAGAAGAATCATTTCCAAGTCACCTGAATAATCTTCAAAATCTTTTTCAGAGATTTTTATCTTGTTTATTTTTGAAAAAATCTTTCCAAAAAAGCTCTTTTTCTCTTCTTCCTCTGTTTTTATATCTTTAAGAATCTTTTCACTTATTTGCCTTTCTTCTTTGTCAAAAACTTTTTTTTCGGGTTCAATAAACTCATGCTCTTCTATGGATTTTACTTCTTCTTTTATCTCCTTTTTGAGATCTTTTTTTGTCTTTTCCTTTATTTTTGTCTCTTTCTTTTCTTTTGTTGGTTTTTTTATTTTTTCTTTTTTTGCAACTTCTTCGACTTCCTCTACAACTGCCTTTTTTATGAGGCCTTGTGTCCAGGTTTTTAGTTTTTCACGAAGTTTATTGAACATAATTTTAGAAGCAAAGAATTAGTTATTAAGGTTTTGGTTTAGAAGAATTTAGGGTTAAATATAACCATTTATCTTATATTCTCTCTTATTATAATTAAAACTTATATGAATATTTATATCATCTGGGTGTCTTGTTCTTGGCCCGAGAGATTCAAATATATTATTCTTTGAACCTTCTGGGAATTTGAACTTGGGGATATATCCAGTGTTTAATACATATATATTTTTATGACCCCGTCCAAGGGTATTAATAGAAACAAGAATTCTTTCATATTGATTTCTAGGCGATAGTTCAAAGTTTGAAATATCTTCTTTTAGTCTTTCTTTTAATCTTTTATCCATCATCTCAGGAAACCCAATCTTTTCTAAGTTTATCATGCTCTTTGAAGAGAAATTTTATCTATAACCATTTATACCATTAAAAAGATATTTTCAAACGTCTATTTTTCATGTCTCAATTATGCTAATCTAAATTTTTATAAAGAAAGGATGCTATGGTTTATCAAATGAAAAGAAACTTACCCCTGAATTTGGAAATCTCTAATTCATTTGCTAAATGGAGGTTTATCAAATGAAAGGTATATTCGTAATCTTAGATGGTTTGGGGGATTTGCCTCATAAGCTTTTAAATGATCAGACTCCTTTAGAAGCTGCACAAACACCCAATTTAGATTTTCTAGCTGCAAGAGGAACTCTTGGGTATATGTATCCTGTAAAACCGGGTTTTATACCCGAATCTGATGAAGCAATTGTTTCTCTCTTTGGGAATGATTTAATTTCAAGCACAAGGGGGCAACTCGAGGCAAGGGGGAGTGATTTGAAGATGACAAGAGGAGATTTAGCATTCAGGGTTAATTTTGGAACTATTGATTCTTTGGAAAAAGGAAATATTATAGATAGAAGAGCAGGAAGAACATTAACAACACAAGAAGCAAGCATACTTGCAAAAGCAATAAACAAGATAAAACTGCCCTGTGAATTTATATTTAAATCAACAATTCAGCATAGAGCAGTCTTGGTTTTTAGAGGGGGATTTTCAGACAATGTATTAGGGAATGATTTAACATATATTCAAGGAATGAATTTATTTTCTAATAAAATTGTTAAATGTAAACCCTTAGATGATGATGAAAATTCTCAGTATAGTGCTAATGTTGTGAATGAATTTTTAGAAAAGGCCCATGCTGTTCTTAATAATCACCCAATTAATATTGAAAGGGCAAAAAAAGGATTACTTCCTGCAAATTTTTTGTTAGTAAGGGGTGCAGGAATAGAGCCTCCTAAACTTAAGCAGTACAAAAAATGGATTTCTTCTAGTTATATGCCATTGGAAATTGGATTTTCAAATGTATGCGGAATGAAAAATTATTCTTTTGAATATCCTGAATTGACAGGAATAGATGCATATGAAAATTTATGGAAAGGGTTAAGAAAGGCTTGTAAGCATGCTTCAAATGTAATTCAAAAAAACATAAAGAGAGCAGATTATGCTTATATTCATATAAAAGAAACAGATAATCCTGGGCATGACAATAAACCAATTGAAAAAAAATTAATGTTGGAATACATTGATATAACTCTGTTTAGATATTTGAGAAGCATTGTTACGCAGAATAAAATAAAAGTGGTTGTTACAGGAGATCATTCAACCCCCTGCAAATTTAAAGCACATTCCGCTGATCCTGTTCCTGTTTTATTTTATAATTTAGGGCAGGTTCCAGTTCCAAAGAAATTCTGCGAAAAAGAATGCAGAAAAGGGGAATTAGGAAGAATAATGGGGCAGGAGCTTCTTCAGAAAGTTGGATTTGTGAAATAGATTTTAAGAATTATTTCTTTTCTTTTCTAAAATCTGGATTTGTATATTCTACAGAATATCTATTATCCCCTAGCAAGATAAGGCAAAAATCTGGAGTACTTTTTAATAAATACCCCTGTAATTCATTATTACTCATCAAAACCTCTGTTATCTTTGCATCTTTATCTGGAAATATTTGGATCATATTATCAATGAGGCTTTTTGCATTTAGTCTACCAAAACTTCTTGTTACTTTATAATTTTCATCAAATTTATTTAAAGCATTTTCTATCATTTCAAATTGTTCTTTAGAGTTCGCGATAATTGAATATTCTAAATCCATAATTTTTCTATCTGGGGGTTCTTTTTAAGAATTATTATCCTGAAAAATACATTTACGCTTGTCGTGTGCAAACTATCAAAGTGTAAAGGGCTTAGTTACTTTTAAAAAAATTTAAAATTAACCAAAGAGTGCACTAAGTCCTTCTGCTGCAGCTTCGTGTTTTTCTTCTTTGGGTGCTTCTTCTTTCTTTGCTTCAGCAGGAGCAGATCCTCCAGCAGGAGCAGCAGCAACTAAACTAGCATTAGCCAATTCACTTGCTATATCAACACCTTTAAGGCTAGCGACAAGCGATTTGATTTTTGAATCATCCGCATGTGAGCCAGCAGCCACAACAACACTTTTTATGTTTGTTTCATTAACTTCTTTTCCAAGTTTGTGCAACAAAAGTGCCGCATATATGTATTCCATTTT
>CAYNWY010000059.1:0-5121 GCA_964401065.1 Candidatus Woesearchaeota archaeon | reverse complement strand
GTCAAACTCCGGACTTTAGTCCGGAGTAGGACGCTCTCAGCGGATTTTTATGATCAATCAGAATCAAAACAAAACTCTTGAAGCAATCGGTCAAGCTCTTTTTAAGCATTGGTTTATTGACTTTGAATTCCCAAATGAGGAAGGAAAGCCTTACAAAAGCTCTGGCGGAGAGATGGTTGAGAGTGAATTGGGAGAGATATCGAAAGGATGGAAAATCTCAACAATTGGAGGAGAATTTAAAACCATTTTAGGTGGAACTCCTTCAACAGAACATAAAGAGTACTGGTGTGATGGAACAATCCCGTGGATAAATTCGGGTAAAGTAAATGAATTCAGAATTATTGAACCATCTACTTATATCACTAAAGAAGCATTAGAAAGCTCTGCAACAAAATTAATGCCTGCAAAAACAACGGTTATTGCAATAACTGGAGCAACTTTGGGACAAGTTAGCAGACTTGAGATAGAGTCTTGTGGAAATCAGTCAGTAGTCGGCGTAATTGAATCAGAAAAAATTTTCTCTGGATATGTTTATTTCTTGATTAAATTCAATATTGATAAATTAATTTCTCATCAAACGGGCGGAGCTCAACAGCACATTAATAAGAATAACATCAATGATTTACCAATTATAATTCCTGATGAAAAAATATTAAATAGATTTAAACAAATTATTGTTCCCATATTCACCAAGATTTCGAATAACTGTTTTTCAAATAAAGACTCATCTGAAATAAGAGATAATCTTCTTCCAAAATTAATGTCTGGAAAGATAAGGGTGCCAATATGAATAAGCAAGATAAAGAAGCTTTGATGTGGATTGGCGGACTTGCTCTTTTAGGTTGGTTATTAAGTAGAGAACAGTTTAAATGTCCGAGATGTAACAATCCTTTAATTAAGAATGCTCCTGTTTGCCCGAACTGCGGACAGCCATTAGTGTGGGGGGTTAAAAAATGAACAAACAGATAAAGCCTCTCTCGCCAGTAAAGGTAAAAATCAACCTTTGGAACAAATTAAAATTACTGTTTATGATATTTATCTCATTCATTTTATGGATTACTTTAATCATAACTGGATTAAGTCTGCTTGCGTATTACATCTATTGTGTTGCAACAAAAGGGTTTTTTAGTGAGGATAGCATGAAATATGCCGTAATTTTGGTTGTAGGTGCATACTTCTGTTTAATCCTTGATAAAAATAAGATATATGAAGCTCTTAATGTAAAGAGAGATTTACCTTTCATAACAATTGAACAAGTAAAAGAGAAAAAGAAATGAATATTCAGCAATACTACAAATCAAATCATGCATATGAATTCTTGATTAGTTCTAACAATCTAATTGAAAAATCGACTATCTCAACCATATTAAGTAAATATGATTTCTTATCTGAAAGAAATAAAGATAATACGCATAAAAAACTTCATGACTTTAGAATGTATATCGCTGATGAATTAGACGAAATCAATTTTCTTATGATTAGGTGTTCTGTAGCAATAGAATTATCTTTGAAAGGAATTAGTGTGAGTAAAGGATATAATATATTCAAATTTAATGATAGAAAATTTCTGAGATATAATAAAATTAACGCTAACTCTCTGATAGATAAACAAAAAACGTATGAGTTACAATTTTATATAGATAATCTGGATAAATTAATTGGGAAAAATAATTCAAAAAAATATAAACGTATGATTATCTTCTTTAAAGAACAAAGAAATGATTATATCCACTTCGCCAGAAAGCAATATGACAAAAATTCTATTAAAATTTTAAATAATTTAAAATTATTACTTGTTTATTTTAAGAAAGTAGTAGATCCTTTTAAGAACAAACATTCAATGAAAGAAGCAAAACTCGAGGATAAATAAAATGTCTTTCGTCATCGAACAGGATATTGAAAGTGCAGCGCTTGAGATACTTAAAGAGCTGGGCTATGAGATAGTTTACGGTCCGGATATTGCTCCTGACTCTGAAAATCCCAAAAGAGCAAAATGGGATGATGTTGTTCTCAAAGATAAATTAGAAGCTGCAATAAAAAGAATCAATAAACCAATTCAGAGCGACGCAGTAGAAGATACTGTTAAGAAAGTCATGCGAACGCAAAGCGATAAAACAATAGTTAACAATGAAAAAATCCATGACTTTTTAGTAAATGGTGTTGAAGTAGAGATTAGAGACAAGGAAAGAATTAAAGGAATTCCAGTAAAACTCATTGATTTCGAAAATCCAGATAACAACGAATTCACTGCAATAAACCAATTCACAATAATAGAAAATAATGTAAACAGACGACCGGACATTCTTTTATTCATTAATGGCTTACCCATTGGCATTATTGAACTTAAAAATCCAGCTAGTGCAACTGCAACAGTAAGAAGTGCCTTTGAGCAAATACAAACATATCAAGCCCAAATTCCAAGCGTATTTACATATAATGAAGTTGTAATAATTGCAGATGGTACTGAAGCAAAAGCTGGAACTCTTACATCTTCATGGGAATGGTTCATGCCTTGGAGGACTATAGATGGAAAAACAAGGGTACCAACATCAAAGCCACAACTTGAAACTATGCTTAAAGGGATGTGCAATAAATCAGTAATTTTAGATATCATACAAAACTTCATTGGATATCAAAAAACAAAGACAGACACAGTCAAAGTCATTGCTGGTTACCATCAATATCACGCAACAAACAAGGCAATTATCAGCACAATAAAAGCTATTGAAACAGATAAAAAAATAGGAGTTGTTTGGCATACTCAAGGCTCTGGAAAATCATTAACAATGGCCTTCTATGTTGGAAAAATCACCAGAGACCAAAGAATGAAAAACCCTTCAGTAGTTGTCATTACTGATAGGAATGACCTTGACGATCAATTATTCAACACATTTTCTGATTATGATCAAATATTTAGAGAAGCTCCAAAGAAAATCAAAAATCAAACTGATCTCAAACAATCATTGAAAGTATCTTCTGGAGGAATCTTCTTTACAACAATCCAGAA
Organism: Candidatus Woesearchaeota archaeon; assembly: GCA_964401065.1. Classification (GTDB taxonomy): domain Archaea; phylum Nanobdellota; class Nanobdellia; order Pacearchaeales; family GW2011-AR1; genus MWBV01. The sequence continues at coordinate 2,114 of CAYNWY010000059.1, read as the reverse complement.
ATTCTTAGAAAAAGAAAACTCTGAATTTGAACTTCTTTCAAAAAGAGACAACATAATTGTTATTGCAGATGAAGCTCATAGAACACAATATGGATTCAAAGGAAAAGTTAACAAAGAAAAAGAACTCAAATATGGCTTTGCAAAATACTTAAGAGATGCTCTGCCAAATGCATCTTTCTTAGGATTTACAGGAACACCAATTGATCTTGCAGACAAAAGCACAAGAGCAATATTCGGAAAGTATATCGACATTTATGACATGCATGTTGCAATAGAAGATAAACGAGTTGTTCCAATTTATTACGAATCAAAATTAGTCAAATTAGAAAAAAATGAAGATATCTTCAAAGAGTTAGATGAGGATATCGAAGATGTTACTGAGTTTGAAGAGCAAGAGAATAAAGAATACCTGAAATCTAAATGGAGTTCTGTTGAAGCATTAGTTGGTACAGATAAACGAATAGAAACAATAGCACAAAGCATTGTAAAGCATTTTGAGTTAAAACAAAGTGTATTAGAAGGAAAAGCACTTATTGTGTGTATGAGCAGAAGAATCTGCGTAGAAGTTCACGATGCAATAAAAAAGATCAGACCAGAATGGTATAATATTGATGATAACAAAGGGAAAATTAAGGTAATCATGACTGGCTCTGCTGCTGATGGAAAAGTTTGGCAGGAACACATCAGAAACAAGCAAAAGCGCAGGGATATGGCAGACTCATTTAGAGATCCAACTTCTGAATTTAAGATAGCAATTGTTAGGGATATGTGGCTTACTGGTTTTGATGTTCCCTCTTTGAATACAATGTATCTTGATAAACCAATTAGACATCACAACTTAATACAGGCAATTGCCAGAGTAGACAGAGTTTACAAAGACAAACAAGGCGGATTAGTTGTTGACTTTATTGGAATAGCTGAAGAACTCAAGCAAGCAATTGCAACATATTCTCAAAGCGGTGGAGAAGGACAACCATCCTATGACATTAATGTAGCAGTTAGTTTAATGATGGAAAAATATGAAGTTGTCAGAGATATGCTTCATAACTATCCTTATAACACCTTCTTTACTGCATCATCTAAGGAAAAAATGAGAATAATCCCTAAAATGATGGATTTTATATTAAAACAAGATAAAGGAAAAGAACGTTTTGTCAAAAATACAGATGGATTAATCAGAGCTTTATCACTTGCAGTAACAACACCAGAAGCTCAAAGAATAAGAGAAGATTCAGCATTATTTCAAGCAATAGCTAACGCATTCAAAAAAACAGATTCCGAAGAAACACGAAGAACAAACTTAACAGATTCTGCAATAAAACAATTGGTGTCAAAAGCAGTTGAAGTACATGGAATCATAGATATTTATAGAGAATTAGGCATAGATAAACCTGAGATATCTATTTTATCAGACAAATTCCTTAATGAATTCCAAAATATGAAATATAAAAATCTTGCATTTGAAGCACTAAAGAAGCTTCTTAATGATGAGATAAAAAGCAAATTTAAAGAAAACAAAGTCAAAAAGAGAAAATTCTCAGAAATGCTTGAAGAAGCAATAAGAAAATACCAGAACAAGAGCATAGATTCAGCACAAGTCATAAAAGAACTTGTTGAGCTAGCCAAAGAAGTAAGAGAAGCACAAAGTAAAGGTGAAGAATTAGGTCTAACTGCTGAAGAAGTGGCGTTTTATGATGCCTTATCTGATAATGATAGTGCAAAAAAAATTTTAGGCGATGAAGTCCTGAAGAAAATAGCAATAGAACTAACACATTTAATTAAAGATAATACTTCTATTGACTGGAAATTAAGAGACTCTGTAAGGGCAAAACTCAGAGTAATGGTTAAGCATCTGCTTAAAAAATATGGATATCCTCCAGACAAGACACAAATGGCAACAGATCTTGTTTTAGAACAGGCAGAGCTATTTTCAGACAAATGGGCAGAAGATGATTCAGTAAGAACATCACTAACTGAATATGCAATGCAAGAGTCATCAAATTTCGCTGTTGCCGATAAGAAAGAAAAGTATGAGTCAAAGAGAAATAATTAACTCTTAAAGCTATACCACTTTTCCTTTCCAATTATTACGTGATCTAAGACTTTTATTCCGA
>CAYNWY010000058.1:384-5214 GCA_964401065.1 Candidatus Woesearchaeota archaeon | reverse complement strand
TCCCATGGCTCCCATGGTTCTCACAGCTCCCACGGTTCTCATAGTCAGTTTGGTTGTCCTTTTGTCCTGGTTTGGAATGGGAGAAAATTTATTATTGACAATAATATTTTACCAGCGTCTGAAAATATACTAAGAAAAAATATTATTGTTGAAGAATTATATAAGTTAGAGACAGCACCTATTCTCAAAAATAGCAAATATCTTTTTAGAATAATAGAATTCGAGAAAGAGTATTCTTATTTCTATGGATTTGAATTGATAAAAATTATTCATCCAAAAGAATTTAGCATTGGGATAAATGACAATAAAATAATTGTCTATAAAAATCTAACTCCACCGTTTTCAATTAGAAATAAAGAAGGAAAGGACTGGACAGAGAAGTTGTCTACCTTGGACGATAAAACGTTTTTTGGCGGAGAAAAAGAAGATGTATTAAACGTGAAATTTGATAATGTGCAAAATTTAGAAAATTGTCATTTAGCCTTCAGGGCTAGTCTCAGGGCAAATTACCAAAGAATTACTGAAACAGCCAGAAACCTGGAAAGTATATTTTCTTCGGAAAGAAAATGGATTGACTCTTTAAAGAAAATAGCGATAGCTTCTTTGGGAACAGCTGTTGCCGGAGAAGTAATAAAGCCAACAGATGTTTTTGCATATCAACACATATGTAAAAGTATTAATATATATGCTGATATATATGTTGGAAATGATAAAAAAGGGCTAGTAAGCATTATTCACCCAAGAGAGAGGTTTTCTCCAGGTTTAGTTGATATTTCTCAATATATCAAAGAAAGAAAGAACCCATTATCTTTAAAATTAAAATGGACCAACTCCCACAATTTAAGTTTCATTGGTCTAGTAGATGTTATTAATCCGTTGACTAATTCTGATATTAAACAAGAAGCTATTAAATTATCTAAACTTAAACATTCGGAAAATAAAAATATTAACAAGAAGCACCTAAAAGACGGAAGAGTAGAATTAACTCCCGGACAATTTATTGAATTGGAGTTTCCAGCAAAAAAGGAATCTCTTAAACCTAATCAAAAGATATCTTTTATTCTAAAATCTAAAGGATATTATACTCCATTTTAATAATTTATTTGATTTATAGATTTTATATTATAATGTTTTGGCTATTTTTAGGTAGTCATTTTTATTAAATGAAATCAATTAACCTTACTTATTCTTGTAATAGAAATTGCAATTACTGTTTTGCAAAGGGGTTTTTAAAAAAGTGGCCCCGAGAAATGTCCTTAAAGGGAGTTAAAACTGTCTTTGAATGGTTTTCTAAACAGGGAATTAAAGATTTGATTGCTTTTAGCGGAGGAGAGCCTACTCTATTTAGCAAAATGAATTCCGTCTTAGGAATAGCTGAAAACTATGGCTTTAGAATGCGGCTTTTTACCAATGGAATCTTTGATGTAAAAAAAATCAATATCAAATCTCCGGCCATATCTTCCTTCCTGGTTAATCTTAATCCTCCTTCAGAATATTCCTCCCAAGAGTTAAAAAGCCTATATTTTAATTTAAAAAGCATAAGGAAAATTACCAAAAATATTGCTTTTAGGTTTAATATTGTTTCTCCTGATATTTCTTATAACTATATTATAGATGCTTGTAAAAAACTGAATGTTCATTATATAGAGTTTTCTCCTGTTTTTCCCTCAATCTTAGGGGAGAATGAATATATTAAAAAAGAGAATTTAAAGAATTTTTCTAAATATATTTTACGATTGGTAAGAGATTTACTAAAACAAAATATTCAATCTCAGCTTGCTGAACCGTTTCCCTTGTGCCTTTTTTCCAAAAAAGAAAGGGATTTCTTAATTGAAAATGCTGGACTCAGTGGCACTTGTGGCGCTGGAACAAGTTATGCAATCACCCCTGATTTGACAATATTGCCTTGCATTGTTTTTGCTTTTAAGGGACGTCATTTAAATAGTTTTGAGAACGAAAAGGAAATCATAGATTATTACAAAGAACCTCTTGATAAATTAAGGTGGGAAATAAATTTATTCCCGGAATGCAAAAATTGCTTATTCAAAAAAAATAAGCAATGTCAGGGAAGCTGCTTGGCTTATAAATATCTTCGGATTAAGAATCGCCAAACAGATTACTAACCCATTTGGAGAAAAGTTTAGCTTTTTCTTTATTTAAAAATTGCTTAAAAAGATAGGGAATTATTTGACTATACAATTGGCAGTCATAGTCCTCCGGTATTTTGGGTATAAACTGGCCATGTTGATTAATGCCTCTGGCGACGCAATATCCGCAGTAGGGGCCCCAGGGGCAAGTAGAGCAAATAGGTAAATTTTCACTTCTAATTGACCTTAGTCGAAAAACAGTTTTTGACATTGCTATATCCTGATAAGCGTGGGTTTTAATGTTGCCTAATTCTAATCTTTTTACGCTCTTTCCCCCGTCGCAAGCGTGAATCGTCCCATCACAACCAAATTCTAATTGAGAAATACCTGCCCCGCAGGGTTTCCTTATGCACATATAAGTTGATTTTAGAGATAGAAGATTTGATAAAAGGAATATAATAGTTTTTTCTTTAACTTTAATCCCTCTTTTATTTAGCTGAAGGATATATTCTAATGAATTCTTCCAGAAATTGAAGAATTCTTGCGGAGAAACAGATAAATTATCTTTTTTCTTCTGATAGTTATCAAAGAGTCTGCCGATTAAATCAACGTGTAAAAATTTAAAGTTTATTAAATTATGCTTTATTAGTTCATCAATGATTTCTTTTTCATGACCAAGACTATTTTGAGTTATTACGGATATAACAGAAAGGGGGATTTTATATTTTTTTTGCAAGATATCAATCCAATGAACAACATTATCATAGCTTCCTTTATTGTCTGGATATTTTCTTCGGGAATCATGAATTTCTTTTGGTCCATCTAATGAAGTAGTAATATTAAAAGAAATTTTATTTTTTCTATAATCAATTATATCTTTTGCTATTTCCTCATTCATTAATAATAGATTTGTGGTTATGGAAAAAGAAGGAAGCAGAAAATCTCTTTTTTTTGATTTCTTTCTCGTGTATTCTATTATATATTTTATAATGTCCCATCTTAGAAGCGGTTCTCCTCCCTGGAATTCTATATGGACCTTTCTGGAAGGATGAGGTATGGAAAAAATAAAATCCACTGTTTTTTTAGCTAAAGATTTACTCATATCTTTCTTTTCAATATTGGGTCCGGAACGAGATCGGCAGTAATCACATTTCAAATTACATCGCAACGTTGGCACTATGGCATTCAGGGTCGGAGGTTGTTTTAAATAACTATATTTGTTTTTATATTGCTGGATTGCGTCAGATGTGTTATCCTTGATATAGATAACATTGAGAGCGAATAATATTTTAAAAAGTTTGGGATTCTGGTGAACTTCGTGATTGAGAAGAAGTTTGTAATCTTTTTCAGAAAGAATAATCCAAGCTCGATGCCTTGTCGTAATTAGATATTTTGTTTTCATTAATTTAAAAACAAAATACCTGTTATCAAGATAGTTTTCGGTGGCTTTCCTTACTTTTTTTGTTTGTATGTCTCGAAAATAAGTTATCATTTCTTCAAAGCCCGGACTTTAATAAATTTTTGAATTTAAAATATGAATAAAAAACTTAAAACTACAATAATTTTAATAAGTATCTTCCTTGTCATAATTGCAATCAATTTATTCTTCGTCCGCATTTTTCTCCAAAAAGAATCTCTGATTGAAATTATACCACGAATTACGGGTGACGAGAGGTTGGACGGGATAATTTTCGATAATACAAATCGTCTTAGGGAGATGTTTGGACCATCAGTATTAAATGAGGATTCCTTAATTAATTTAGTCCATATTATTAAAAAGGAAAATGGTTATGAAATATCCTGTCAATTAGGTCCTGCTTATGAGAGAGCTAATTTGAATAAATTTTACCCGGGAGAGATAGTTTCTATGGGCCAGATAAAAGATTGCACTATTGAAACCGCTAAAGTAATAGATGAAGCAATAAATTCTCCTGAAAAAGATTGTAGAGTTCCCATGGAAATTACTGGCGTATTTTCTTCTCTTAGCGATTATTATTTAGTTACCTTAGACATAAAAGAACACGAAATTACTCAAGAATGGCTTGATAAAGTTAGTGGGCAAAAATGCTTTGAACCATTGCAAGATTTAATGGGAGAAAATATAGCCATAGAGTTTATAACGGCAATAATAGATCTAAAAAATAATAAAATTTTTTATTAAAGTTTTCAAAAACAAATCCCTCAACTTTAAAAGAACGTCAAGATAAAAAGGTGGAATAGTCTTCAGGCTTATTCCACCTTTTTCAAAGATTTTACTTTAGCCAACGGTCCAAATTTAGGGTCTTGTCGCCATACAAGTAGTCATCTACTATTTGAGTGAAATCATAGTCGGTCAGGCTATTCAGAGCCTCAATAAGACTTTCTCTACTGAGACATTCACCTACTAAGGCATCTTTGTAGAGCAGTTTCATGGCATCGGTAAGGTCTTTGTTCTGTCCACTCTTTTCTTTCCCTATTAAATTTTAAATAAATATTCTAATAGAGATTAGACTATTTTAGAGAATCTGCCAAATGAAAAAACCCCTAATCAGGAAAAATAAAAGAGGCAAATAAATTTGCCTCTTTTTTCTTTTGTGGATTATTATTGTTTTGAATTCTTCGCCTCTTTTTCCTTTAAATATTTCCTCAACTCAAATATTTCTTTCTGCAATTGCCTTGGGTCCGCTGCAGCTCCAATTTCTTTCGCCCCTTTTTCCTTTAAATATTTCCTCAACTCAAATATTTCTTTCTGCAATTGCCTTGG
>CAYNWY010000058.1:0-284 GCA_964401065.1 Candidatus Woesearchaeota archaeon | reverse complement strand
GTCCGCTGCAGCTCCAATTTCTTTCGCCTGTTCTTCTGCAGTTTCTTTCGTCGAAACAACTGTCCTTCCTTGACAACCGAAACCGGAAACGCCTAGAGCCACTACTGTTATCAAAACAATAATTCCTGTAATTAATATTTTTCTTCCTTTTCTTCCCATTATTATCACCCTTCTTTCTATATAAAATTTTTAAGCATTCTATCAAGAGTTTACACTACTTCAGAGAATCTGTCAAGTCCTTTGGGTAATGTGCACAGACATATTGCACTTTTCTGGTAATCTAA
>CAYNWY010000057.1:0-5214 GCA_964401065.1 Candidatus Woesearchaeota archaeon | reverse complement strand
GGTGTGATTATTTCTTTTTCAGAGGTCTGAAAGATTTTTTCCCGCATTTCCTGCACTTAACTTTCCCCTTAAGAATCTTTTGAATGTCAGATTTTATCTTTGTTTTACAATTTTTGCATACAAACACATTCTTGAACAATCTGTTTTGAGCTTCAGATATTTTTGCCATAATAAAACATTGAAAAATTAGTTTTTAAAGGTTTTTAATTAAGAACAAGTTGAAATTACTTTTAAGTCAAAATCATATATCTTAGCATGGATAGGTTTTCCATTTTCAAGATAATCTTCCTTGATATAGTTCTGCCCATTAAGTTTATCTGTTGAATCAGGAGTTTTTCTCAATATGCTAAATTTCTTTTGACAATATGTCTGTATTTTTCCTATCTCTTCAGAGAAAAATCCAATCTTTTCTAAATCTTCAACAATTTTTTTAAATTCTTTGTTGCTAAAACTAATTTTCATTAGTCTTAACTCTTCGAGATTAATTGTCTTTTCAATCATTTCACAATTAAAAGCAAGTTATTTTTAAATTATTATATCCTCAAAAATAGATTTTAGAATTACAATTTTCTTCTTATTATCTTTTCCCCTTCAATATCCCAATACTCACAATTTCCATTTTCTTGAAGTTCTTCAAAGACGCTTTTATCAGGGCAAGGAACTTCTATAGTCTCAAAATTTTCTAAATCCATAACATTTGCTTTTCCATCAGCCTTTGAGAGAACTTGTCCCTTTCTTTTATCTACAATAGGAACTTCAATTCTTTCGTGTCCAGGAACAACAAATACTTTTTTTGTTCCAGTTATTATTCCAACAGCTTCAATTCTACATTTTGCATGTCCGTGCTTTCCTGTTTTAGAAATATCTATACTCTTCACAGCACAAGGCATCCCCTCAACAAGAATATTAGTTCCAACCTTTACCTCTGTTGCATCAATAATTTTCAACACCATTAATTAAACAAAAAAAATACATTTATAAACGTTTTTACTTAAGAAATTCAATGGCATTTCAAAAAAATGATTTTATTGAGATTGAATTTACAGGGATGATAAAAGGAGGAGATATTTTTGATTCAAACATTTCTGAAGAATTGAAGAAGTTAAATTCAACCCAACCAGCAAAACCTTTTATCTTTTCTCTTGGACAAGAAATGTTTCTTAAGGGAATTGAAGAATTTCTAATAGGAAAAGAGATTGGAAATTATGAAATTGACTTAAAACCAGAAAAAGCATTTGGATTGAGAAATCCTTCTTTTATCCAGATGATTCCATTGAAAGTTTTTATAGAGCATAGAGTAAATCCAGTTCCAGGAGCTGTTTTAACATTTGATAATAAATTAGGAAAAGTCCTGACAGTATCTGGAGGAAGGATAATGGTTGATTTTAATAATCCTTTAGCAGGAAAAGAAGTTGTTTACAAGATAAATGTATTGAGAAAAATTAACGATATAAATGAAAAAGTAAAATCCTTGAATGAATTTTTGTTCAGGAGAGATTTTAAATTTGAAATAAATGAGAAAAAACTGCTTCTGGAAGTTAATAAAGGATTCAAAGTTTTTGTCGAACTTTTTAAGGATAAATTTAAGGAGATGTTGGGATTGGATATAGAAGTGAAGGAAAGTGAACCTGTTAAAGATAAGGAAGAGAAAGAGGAAGAAAAAAATGGAGAAAAAACAATATAATAAAATTTCTGAAACTCTTTTTTCAAAACTTAAGAATACTAACATATATCATTTGCCATTTATAATAACTTTTTCAGGAGTTCCTGGTTGTGGAAAAAGTTCTCTTGCTAAGCTTCTTGAACAAAAATATAGAGCAGTTAGGATTAATAATGATTTTATTCGAGAGATAATTAGAAAAAGAAAATTAACTAATTCAGAAGAAGATGTTGAACAGTTACTTCAAGATTACAATTATCATTTAATCGAAAACTATCCTTTCAAAAATAAATTAATTATCTTAGATAAAAGTATGGACAGAAGATATAATCAATTCATTGGATTATTTAAATCAGAAAATTTAGAATATTTTGTAATAAGATTAGATACCCCGAATATAGAAATGGCATTAAAAATGCTTGGAAAAAGAGAGGAGATAACTAAACAAGTGAGAAATTCAATGAAGCGATGGTTTAGAGAATATTATGATTGTTGTGATAATCTTGAGGCAGACATAATTTTTGACGTTAATAATATAGATTTAGATAAACTATTTAATAAATTAGACAAGCGATTAAGAAAAAGAAAATAAAGATTGATTTGTAACTACTATTAAATAACATTAATAGCAAGATTTAAATAGTTTAATTTTTAACTAATTCTATGAAAAAATTAAAGAATCTTTTCCGAAATTATGAGGAAGTAAAGTTAGGAAATACTACCCTAAATATAGAACATTCTTGTTTAGAGAACATCTTTGGCTGTGCTTTGGGCGGTGTTGCAATAGCAATTACCTCTCCGATATGGATTCCAACAAGTATAACCTACGGGCTATATTCTTTAGGAAAATGCGGATATGATAAACTTAAGGCTAAGGAAGAATATTTTATGGAAAAAGACGAATTAAGAGAATACCCTAAACTAAGTGCAGATCCTGACATGGATTTTGAATTTAGCAGAGATTTCCATGGAAGAGGCATGTCTACCGTAGGTATTGGAGAGCTTAAAATGCCTTCCAAAGAAAGCATAGTATATACTTTAACTTTAATGGAAACTGATGAGGTTGTGAATACCCCAACAGGATTTAAAAGAGTTTGTAGAACTGATGCAAATGTATGTGGCTATAAAGTAGAACCAAAAGGAATTCTCAAGTGTCTTAAAAGACCAAAAGTAAGACCTGTTCAAGAAGAAGAAAAGAAAGAAATAAGGTCGATGCTAGTTGAAAAATTGAAGGAAAGTAAACCTAAAAAATTAGGTAACATATCATTTATTTATTAATATTCATTGTCCTTTTAATTCTGCCTAAAATCTTAATTTATTCTTCAGTTGCTCCGGAATCAATTATCTTTTTAATTACTTCTCCAAACCAACCAGTTTTGTTATGTCTGGCTTTTTCAATTCCATTTCTTAGTTTATATCTCTCCTTTATATTCCCTAAAACTCCATAAACTTTTTCTTTTAGGTTTTCTTTTGTTGGTATTTTTACAATCTCAATATCTTTATTAACAATACCTTCTTTTTTTGCTTTATTTATTATGTATTCAAATCTTTTGAGATGTTCTGGATAGGAGACAATTCCAATACTTTTTAATCCTTTTAATTTACCTAATGAATAAATTACATTATCTAAACTATCTTTAGCCCTGCTCTCAATTATCATCTGGGAAGGTTTTATTCCATATCTTCTCAGTTCCCTGTATATGTCTGCTGTTTGGGACTCTTTTATTGGTCTATTTTTATTTATATAACCACTAATTAGGTAATATTTAGCTTCTTCATCTTTTGCTCTTTTTGTCCTTTTAATGTTTTTTTCATACCCTCCTGTTGGAATTATGACTGCATCTAAACTCTTTCTTTCAAGGAATAAGATAATCCCAAAGACAAGTAAGATTAACCCCAAGAGGTGAATTAACATAAAATTATTATTAAAATATTCACGGATAAAATTTCCTGTTGAATTGAATTTAAACCCCATAATTAACAATATAAATGAAAAGATCCATAGAAAAATAGCTATTTTTTTCTTGATAATGGCCATTTAATTAAATAGTTTATTCTATATAAAAAGCTACCTTTCTGCCAAAAACACAGAATAATTCTCAATCTTTCAAAAAATAACAATAATCCTTAAAAACCAAAATAACCTTCTTTCAATATGACAAGTTTACAGGAAGAAGGTGATTCTTTTGATTCTCTTTCTTCGGATTTAAATATAGTTGATAGAGAACTCGAAGAGCTATTAAAAAAACAGTCTGCAAAGATAAAAATAATGGGCATAGGAGGGGGAGGAGGAAATTCTTTGAGCAGAATGAGGGAAATTGGAATAAAAGGAGGAGAGCTTATAGCAATAAATACAGATGCCCAAGACTTGCTCTATGCAAATGCAGATCAAAAAATATTGATTGGACGTGAATTGACCCAAGGACTTGGGGCAGGAAGCAATCCACAAATAGGACAGGAGGCAGCCAAAGAATCAGAATCAGAAATAAAAAAAAGAATTACAGGCAGTGATATGATTTTTATAACCTGTGGTTTAGGAGGAGGAACAGGAACAGGTGCTGCACCTGTTGTTGCAGGAATAGCAAAAAAACAAGGAGCACTCACAATAGCAATTGTGACCCTTCCATTTACAATTGAAGGAAAAAAAAGATTAGAAAACGCAATGAATGGTTTAGAAAGACTTGAAGCAATAGTAGATACATTGATAGTCATACCTAATGATAAGCTTTTGGAGTTAGCTCCTGATTTACCTCTTCAGACAGCCTTTAAGATTGCAGATGAGGTTTTAACAAACGCAGTTAAAGGAATAACAGAATTAGTAACTAAAACAGGTTTAGTAAATCTTGATTTTGCAGATGTTAGAGCAGTAATGGTAAATGGAGGAGTTTCTTTGATAGGCATGGGTGAGTCAGACAGCCAGAGCAGAGCCATAGAAGCTGTTGAAAAAGCAATAAGCAACCCGCTTCTTGATGTGGATATTTCTGATGCAACAGGAGCTCTAGTCAATGTTATTGGGGGTCCAAATATGAGTCTCGATGAATACAAGACAATTATTGGTGCAGTTGGAGAGAAATTGAGCCCCGATGCAAAGTTAATAGGAGGAGCCCAAATAGCTGAAGATATGGATAAATCAATAAGGGTTTTGCTCATTGTCACAGGTGTTAAATCTTCCCAAATATTAGGACGTAGTGAGTCTCTTGAAAGTTTAAAGCACAGAGAGATTGAAGAAGAATTAGGAATAGAATTCTTTGAGGATTAAATAATTTTAAAAACTCTTCATTTCTGATATTATCATGTTAGAAGAAACAAAATCATTTTTATTAAAGTGCAAGAGAGTATGGCAAGTCTTGAAAAAACCTACTAAGAAAGAATTTGAACTTACAGCAAAAGTCTCTGCAATAGGAATTGGGATATTGGGGCTTTTAGGATTTTTGATTGCTTTAGTTATGAAAGTATTTGCAAAATAAATGTTATCTTGAAGAACTAGCACAAAAGTTTGTTAACTGTGTTATCCCGAAACTATTTCATAAGGCTGATATAGTTGACCTTATGAA
>CAYNWY010000056.1:0-5214 GCA_964401065.1 Candidatus Woesearchaeota archaeon | reverse complement strand
CCAAAAAAATTAATCAAAAAGTTTATAAATCCACTTTTTTTACTTAAACTATGGCAAAAGTGAAACTAACGTTTCGTTAGAGCCATTTAAAACAAGGAAACAAAAATGGCTAAAACAAAACCAACAATGAATATAGTGTTCGTAGGGCACGTTGATGCTGGTAAGTCTACCTGCCTCGGTAGAATGATGTTTGACGGTGGCTCTGTAACAGAACAGGAAATGGCAAAATTAAGAGCTGAAGCTCAAAAATATGGAAAGGCTGGATTTGAATTTGCTTATGTAATGGATAATATTAAAGAGGAAAGAGAAAGAGGAGTTACAATCGATTTATCTTATAGAAAATTAATAACACAAAAATATGAAGTTACAATAATTGACGCTCCTGGACACAGAGATTTTGTCAAGAACATGATTACTGGTGCTTCACAAGCAGATGCTGCATTTTTAGTTATTGCTGCTCCTGCAGGAGTTCAACCCCAAACAACAGAACATTTGTGGCTTTTAAGAACAATGGGTGTAAAAAATCTCGCTGTAACAATAAATAAAATGGATGCTGTTGATTATAAAGAAGATAAATTCAAACAGGTCAAAGAAGATGTTTCTAAACTATTAAAACAAGTTGGAATCAATCCAGATAATACATCTTTCTTAGCAGTCAGTGGATTACAAGGAGATAATATTATAAAAAAATCTGATAAGATGCCATGGTATAAAGGACCAACTCTTTTAGAACAAATGGATTTATTCCCTGCTCCAGAATCACCTACAAATTTACCAATGAGAATGCCTGTTCAGGATGTTTATGAAATTACAGGAATAGGGACTGTTCCTGTTGGAAAAGTTGAAACTGGTATAATTAAAGTAGGACAAAAAATAATAGTTCTCCCTGGAAGAACTGGAACAGGAATTACTGGAGAAGTTAAAACTATTGAAGCTCATCACGAAGGTTTACCTGAGGCTCCTGCTGGAATGAATGTTGGAGTCAATCTTAGAGGGGTAGGAAAGAAAGATATTGCAAGGGGAGATGTTATATGTGATGCAAATGCTCCAATATCTATAGTTGAAGAATTCATAGCTCAGATTGCTGTAATAAATCATCCAACAGTTTTAGCTAAAGGATACACTCCTGTATTCCATATTCACACTGCTCAAGTTCCTTGCCAGTTTACAGAATTAATAGAACAAATAGATCCTAAATCTGGACAAGTCATTAAAAAGAATCCTGATTTCTTGAAGAATGGAGATGTTGCTAAAGTAAGAATAAGACCTCAAGGAAATTTATGCTTAGAAACTGCAAAAGACAATCCATATATGGGAAGATTTGCAGTTAGAGATGCTGGGGCAACAGTTGCTGCTGGTATGTGCTTGGAAATTGTGAAAAAGAAGTGATTGACACAGAGAATAGTTCTGGATAAATAAAATGACAAACGAAAACAACCTTTCAGATTTAGAGATTAAGCTGATAAATGCCTCTAGGAAATTTGCAAGTGAAAATCTCCTCTTTGTTCAAATCAATAGTTATCTAGACACAACCAGAATTATATTAAAAAATAGTGCATCTAGCGAAGATAAATTTTCTGTAGATTATTCTAATAATGCAGAGAATAAATTGTTATCCGCTTATGTGTATTCTAGTAAAAGCTTTCAAGATTATAAAAAATTTCTAGAACAAGAAATCCCAGAAATTAAAGATAGAATTAAGATAGTGAATTGTACTGATTAAAATGGAAATAAGATATGATATAAGAAAATACTCACAGGGAGAAACTTATAAGAAAATAGATACTTTCTTAGATGGTTTAGTTAAAGAACACTCTAATCAGATTTCTAATCCAGAGAAAGAATGGAATGATAAAAGAGATAGAATGGATTTTAAATTTAAAGTAATGGGGCTTAAGATAAGCGGGGATATAAAATTGTTGGAAGGGAAATTAATTTTTAGTGGGAATTTACCTTTTCCAGCAAGATTATATAAAGGGAGAATTGAGGAAACAATAAAAGAAAATTTAAAGAAAGTATTTCCGTAATTAGCTAAATCTCAATTTGGATTTATTACAAATCCATAAACTATTTAAACTAACTTTTTAAAACAAAATTAACATGACAAAAAAATACAAATTGAAAGATGCGAAGGAGTATGTTGGAAAACTTGAAGGTACACGTAGTCTTGAAGCAATAGATTATGTCCAATTTAGCAGAGCATTGAAAGTATTTGCAAATAATAATGATCAAGAAAATTTCAAAAAAGCATCAGAGAAATATTTTCAGTTAGCAAAGGGATGCGGAAATGAAGCACTGATTAAGGAGTCTTATTCACTTTTAGAGGGTATTTGTCTTGTAGTAGATACTCTTTACATGGATGGATATCCTGAAATTCGTAGAAAAAAGGCAAAAGAAGGAAGTGCTACAAAATTGTTGAGAAAACTTTACCCCCAAGAAGAAAAAGAAGTGCATATTTATTGGTAAACACACTTAATTTAAATAAATTCTAAATCAATTTAAAATGATATTCTTTTATCTGTGAGTAAAATATGTCTATGAATTCTTTAGGGCTTTATGATATCAGAAGATTTATTACAATAATGCTTATAAAATTGAAAAAGAAGGCATTTAAGATGGAAGAAGACCAAAGAGAAGTTTTTTATAAATCAAAAGAAGAACTAGAAGAAATTCTTAAAAATACTAAATTAAATCCAGAGATAAAAAAACTGGTTAAAACAGCAATGGAATTTGCATATTCTGCTGCATATTGTGTAAGGACCTGCGACATGAATGGAAGTTATATTGGAATTATGAAATATATGGAAAAATATGAGCAGATAAAAAAATTGCTGGAAAATTCTGGATGAATAACTAAAATCAACAATGCTTAAATACCTATTAAAATTCTATTAAATATGCTTAATAAAGGAATGTCGCGAACAGAGATTGAAAGAGAACTCGCTGGAAAAGGAGATTTTGTTCAGATTGATTATTTAACAAGATTCATAGCACAGAAACCTCCTTTATACGAAAAGAAATTTGCTTTTATGAAGCTTATAGAGATTTATGAAACAAAAAAAATGTTCAATGACGTTGCAAAGATATATAGCAATCTTGCAATACTTGCAACTTCTCCCCAAGAAAGAATAGACTCTCTTATAAAAGAAACCAAAGCACACATACAAAGCGGGAGATTTGATGAGGGAGATACAGTAATGAGAAGAGCCATGGATGAGGTCACTATAGTAAAAAAAGCTGATATTTACGAGGATATAAAGAATTTCTACAAGAAAGAAGCAAAAGAGTATGAAAAAGAAAACAAAAGAAATCATGCTATAAAAGTTTATGAAAAGCTCCTGAGCATGAAGATAACTGAACAGGAAAGAAACGAAGTTAAAGGAAAACTCTTAAATTTATATGATCAGCTTGGAAAGTTCAGAGAATCTTCTGCATTAGACAGAAGAAGATAAATAATTAATTGAATTCCTTAGATGCAAATTCAAGTATTTTTTTTAAATAATTAATTCCCTTTTTAGTTAATCTGTAATGATTAACAGACTTATAATTTGAATTATCATACATAATCTTTTTAGCATATCCTTTATCCCTCGATTCTGCAGCCCCAATCATATTGTTTTGCGTCACAAATTCAGCTTCATTAATACCGCCCTTCTTATTTTTTGACATAAGAAGCAATGCACTTAATGTGCTTTTAATAATATCTTCTAGCATGGTTAACTACATTAACAAAGAGTATATAATAATTATGCAAAATAAAAATATATATCTTCAATTACAGATTATTTTTTAAACATATTTTCTATATAGCTTCATGGTTAAATCTGCTGGTCCATCACAATATACGAGAAAAGCAATGAAAAAAGAATATACTATTTATGGAATTTTATATTATGATGATATTAAACAGCATACACTCGCGGTTGTTGCAGAAGAGTCTGGAGAGCAAGCAATAAACCTGCTTGAAAAAGCATTGGTAGAGGGAAAAGGTTACGAACACATGAAAGGACAACTTGATGCAGACGCAATAGATACTGGACACAAATCATCTAAAAAAGGATTAATATTTGGATTTGATAAATTCAGCAATAGTCTTCTTTAATCTTTCTCAAACAAAAGAGATTCAATATCTTTCATTTCTTTAGCAACATTGTCTAGATTGTCTAATGTTTTTGTTAACCACCATCTTTTTTTTGCCTTTTTACCATACTTATCTGTATCATAATGATGATAATTATATCTTCTCTCTTCAAATTTCCCCTTAGTATTTGCTATTTGAAATGGATTATATCCACTTACTCCCAAACTTGGCTTTCCTTCTTCATTAATTTGTATGCTTATTCTTGAGATAGTGGGTAAATTTTCCCATATCCACTCTTTATACTCTTTAGGCTGGATAAAAATTTCAGGTTTCTTCGCTGAATTTGCTGATGGAGAAACCCACCAATGACCAAGATTATTTTCCTCGAAGGATTTTCTTATTTCTCTTGCATATTTGCCTCTAAGACAATCATCTTCAAATGATAGATAGTTGTTTGCCATTGTAGGTTAAAGTGGATTAAAGAGGCTTATAAAGATTTATGCAATTTGAAATAGAGGTTTTATTTTTATATAATTATCTTTGCAAAAGAATAGGGTATATATCCTTTAATTCTCCTACAAGTGATTCCAAATTATTTAAAGGTTTTATTAACCAGCTTAGGTTAGAAAGAGCTGAACTCCACCTATAATCATACCCTTTATCTTCAAGAATTTTTTTATAAGCAGATGTTCTCATAGAAGGAAGACACCATATTACCAATTGAACCACCCCTTTCTTTGTATCAACACCCGTCCTAATTACATTTGGAAATTTACCCCATTCGAAAGAATCTTTTGGTTTAACAAAAATCTGAGGGATAAATTTTACTGGGAAAACATCCCAATCAAAATTATTTTTTTTAAATATTCTATTTATTCTATCAGCATACTCTTCCTTAACCTCATTACTCTCAAAAGAAGGGTAATTATTTTCTTTAAATATTCTATTTATTCTATCAGCATACTCTTTCTTAACCTTACTAGTATCAAAAGGGGGATAATTATTTTCCATTAAAAATAATGGATTAAATGAACTTATAAAGATTTATACAAATTGAAATAGAGGTTTGGTTTTTATACAGTATCTCCGAATGAGGTTTAGTATTTAATAGTTACTCCATAAAACTTAAATAC
>CAYNWY010000055.1:0-5331 GCA_964401065.1 Candidatus Woesearchaeota archaeon | reverse complement strand
TTATAGTTCTAATAGAACTATTAAGTATTTATCTTTTATTATACTCTAGAATACATATGTAGTTACTTTAGAAAGCTAAGCTCTTACTTAAAAAGGGCTTTGCGTGTTAATTCTTCTTTGATTTGATAAGTTTATTGTACAGCGAGTCTGCTGTACCAATATAAAGAATAGACTTTTGTATAACTTTGTTGCCTTTTCTAATTGTTTTAGCAATATAGTAATAAATTCTCTTTCCCCGTTTAATAGCTCTGATAAACATAATTATTAGTATACACTACACTATATAAGCTTTTCTATTGTCTATAGAATATAATGCAACACAGAAAAACATAACAATCTATATACACTACTTAATGCATGAAAAAGAAGCTTCCTAACGAACAGTTCAGAAAATTGATTGAATTCATCAATCAATCGAGGGAAGATAAGTCAAAGAAAATCTATGAGGACAGAAAGATAAGAGAAATTAATTGGTCTGCGTATACACTATCACAGATCAATGATTCAAAAGAAACTTTACTTTTTATCAAAAATAGCGTCGATAAATGTATTGACCCTCCCAAAAAAGTTGGAAGACCTCTAACTAACCCAAAAATTTTAGCCAAAGCAATTTTGATTTGTGAGGCATTTGGATTGGTTGAGAGAAAAGCCCAGGGTTTTCTTGAGCTTATAGGCAATTTTGTTGGACTAAATAAAAAATTAGATGATAGAGTTATTGGAGATGCTTACGAGAAAAAAGAAGTTGCATTTATTTTGAGGCAAGTTTTTGAGATGACTAAAGATTCAAATGGAGTTTTGTCTGGAGATGGAACAGGATTAGAAACTTCACGACGACAAAACTATGAAAATAATAGAAGTTCAATAAAAGAATTTCTAACTTCAATTGTAGATTCAAGAGAAATCATTCAGGCATTTGATTTCTCTGGGAAAGACGAATGCAAAGCAATGCATTCCTTAATTGAAGAAGTTGAAGGAGAAAGTTTGAGATTAGATGCTGGTTTTAACGATAGGAGATTAGTCCGAAAGATTGTTGAGTTTGGAATGCTTCCGTATGTTTATCCAATGAAGAGCAACAATCTTAACGGGGATGAAGCATGGAAAGAAATGTATTTTGAATTTCTTATCGACGTTATCGAATGGCTTCAAGAATATTATCAAAGAGTACATTGTGAAAGTTTTCATTCTTCTTTTAAGAGAGTGTTTGGAATTGTAAGAAAAGTTAGAGGACATAGCAAGTTTATTCAAGTTATGGCAAGAATAATCCTGCATAACAGAGCAAGATTATCTTACTTCAAAAGAATTAAGGGCTAATTTCCACGCAAAGCCATTATGATGCAAATGTATAAATAATGCATGTATCAAAGCTTTTTCAATTTTGTTTATTTCCATAATGACTTAACCAGCCATTTCTTTTTAAAACTTTTCTTTCAAAGTTACAGCTTACTGTTCTAAAGCAAATTTCAGAGAATTTGTTAAAATAACATTGATATTATAAAATAATAAAATATGTTAAAAATTATCAAATTTTTTTTATCTTTGGGAACTTCAGAAAGCTGAGTAATTACCTTTCAAAAAGGCAGTAGATTATATCTATTTAATCTATTCAGTGATTAGTCCTGTGTGAAGCCTCCTGTTTTTGCTTCAGCAAAAGGTAGAGACTTTTTAGGTCTTGTAGAAAGTAAATCTCTATAATAAAGAGATTTACTACTTTTTCTATGTTATAAGCTAAAACTCTGCAAAGCAACTCGTTCTTTTGGCTCACAAATCTCTTAGCATAAACAATATCACCATACTTTCTTTTTAGTGCCGAGAAACCCGATTCAATTCCTAACCTTTTCTTGTAAATTTCGTCGGGAAATTGCTTCATTTGCCTGCGATGAAAGCCTTTTATTTTCCAACCTCTCTTGCTTTCTCTCAATGGAGCAATAAATCTTGCTCCATGTTTTTCACAAACTTCATGATTCTTTTCAGAATCATAAGCCTTATCAGCGAGATAAAGATTAATGCTTAACTGTTTGCTTGTCTTTCTGACAAGAGGCTTAAAATCTATATTCTCATTTCTTCTTTTCCTCCTAATTTTTACGGCAGTTATGAGTTTATGCCTTAACTCAATGCAAGAATTGAATTGCATAAACTCTTTTCTCTTTCCAGAAATAGTTTCATAATAACTGCTTGCTGTGTTCAAGCTAAAACTAGTTCCATCAATTGCTGCTTCTTGTGATTCAATTGACTTAATGATTTGAGCTATGAGTTGCTCAAACCATGCAGGCTTAACTCTTAAGGTGAACTTGTTTGCCGTCGTGAAATGAGGCACTCTTGGCAAACCAATTTCCTTTTTAAGTAAGTCAAAGAAATCTGGACAATCTCTGTATTTCTTTTTCTCTTTCTGTCTCAGAACTTGCATGATAATGTGTTTCTCATTGCTGAACACATTATTTTTCTTTTTGCTAAAGCTTCTTGGAATCCTTGAAGCTCTTATAATCCCTTAGCCCTCTGGATAAGCTTTTTATAGAAGTTTTGCTTTCTCATTTTGGGCTATATATCCTCCTTTTGGACTTATAGCCCACTTTTCTATAAGAAACTTTCTACAAGACTAACTTTTTAGAAAGATTGATAAAAGAAAAATAAAATTCATACTGCTATTATTTTTTAAACTATTTGTTAAAGTCTCTTGTCAAAGATCAAATAATTAGTATGACTTAACTTAATTAATAAAAAAAGAACAACAGAAGCTCTGAACGGGATGATGTCCGAAGTTCAATAAGTCAACTGCACATCCGAAGATGCCGTTGTGCCTAAAAAATTCTTCCATCATCTCGAACAAAAAATCATAGTTTTTAGAGTTTTTAAATCTTACGGTTTGCCGTTTTTTAATTTTACAATTTACAATTTTTGAGGAGCACTGTAAAATTTTTATAATATTAAAAAAAGGTAAATTTCTTCTTTCTTGCAAGTCTCTTTACTAGCTTATCAACTTCTTCATTAAATGTTTTTTTTGCAGAATTCTTTTCAAAAACACTATATGAACTTCCATTGTCATAACCTTTACCATAAAATTCTTTAACCTTCTCTGATTTATGAGAACATTTCTTATCAACTCCTTCCATAGAATCATTAATTCCTTTAAGATAGGCTTCTAAAGCTGAAACTTTGTCTTCTCGAGCAAGTTTTTTAACATCCTGCATCAATAACCTAATATTATATTTTATATTTTCATTTAATCTCATTTTACACCTTTAAATATTTTAAATGGAAAATAACTATCATGAACCTCAATTTTATGAAAACCAACTTTTTGAAGCATCTTTTTGTATTCTGCTATAGAATAAATTATTATAGAACCTTCAACAGGTTTTTTGGGTATTACTATTCCATCTCTTAAATATGCTATAAGCTTAGTATATAAAATATTTTTTTCTTTATCAAAATTTTTTTGAAAATCTAACATGCCCCCAGAGTACTTTTTCCCTCTTATTGTTGAAGGCAAAATTGTTCTTTTGTTTTCTTTTAAATATTTAGGTATGTGTTCTTTAGGAATAGTATGCATCAACAAAATTCCATCTTTTTTTAGAGCTTTGTAAAATTCTTTTAATGACTTTATATTTTCTTCACGATTAAAATATCCAAAACTCCAGAACCAATTATAAACTAAATCAAAACCATTAACTATTTTAGAAAAATTTCTCATATCTCCTACAATAAATTTCACATTGCCTTTTAATTTAATTGGTTCTTCATTAACATCCAGTTTTTTACTTCTACGATATAATGCTATATCTATTAAAGCAGAACTTAGATCTAAACCATAAATTTCGAGTTCTAATCTTTTTGCTAATTCTATGCTTTGCCTTCCATATCCACAAGAAATATCTAAGATTTTTCCTTTCTTTATTTCTCCAAGCCTTAAGATTTGATCAACATCATATTTTGTTCTTTCTTCTAAATTATTAAAACCAAAAGCATTTGTATTATCCAGTATTACATAATAGAATCCAAAATATTCTTTAAACCATTCCATTTTAATTAATCAAAAAATCAAAATAAATCTAAAAATTTCTTCCTAGTTGGCTTAAATATTGCCTTAGTTAACCAATTATCAATTAATTGTTCTTGAGCATATTCTTTTTCAAGAGGTCCAAACTGTATTCCAAGATCATAAGCTGCTTTGCAAATTTCTTTTTGACTTATCAGTGTGGTTTGTAGATATCTTTTATAATCTTCTTCACTATCATACAAACCAATAGCCAGACAAGTTCTACAAGTTATCATAAGAGAACACCTCTCATCTTTTGGTGCTTTTCTGATTATCTTTTCTAATTCTTTTCTTCTTAGTTTAACAACATCTTTTAGAGTCATTTTATTTCTCCTTAAATTTATTTTTATTATTTTTATCATTAAACCAATCAAGTCTGGTTTTACATCTAGGACATGCTTTTGGCTCTTTAACTCGAGTCTTCCATTCATATTCACATGCCTGGCATTTCATCTTTATCTTTCCATTCATTTTTCCTCCTTAGCCTTAAATTAAAAAATAAAAAAAATTAAAATTTATACTTGATTTTTACACTTGGTGTCCATTCTCTGAGATCAGAAGTTCCAGTAGTTATGCAGGCTGAAACTTTTCCACTTGCAAATACAGCTCCTGTCATGAAATAATAGTTATCTGAAGTCAAAGATTTAGAACCAAATGCAAGAGGAATTACTGTTGTTTTTCCTATTGTTGGTCCAATATAAAATCCTAAACCACTTACATCAACATTATCTTTGTTTCCTTGTATTTTTCCATAAAATGTTGCATTACCAACTTGCTCTGCTCTAAAAATATTTCCAGTTATATCAGCATCTTGACCATCATAAGTTCCTGTCACACCTAAACCATTTCCCTTAACCATTAAATCAAGAGTCAAGCTGTTTTTCTTGAAATTACCTTCAGCTTCAATTCCTAGTTTCTTGCCTAAAACTGCTGCATTCCAACTAGTGTTCCCATTTGCATTTCTAACTCCAAAATTAATGTGATTTCCATTATCAATATCTGAAATCATTCCAGCATAGAAATTATGCCCGTTTTTGTCAACTTTCATTTCTGCGCCATTAAGATATTTCATAGCAACATCTTCCTGAACTTGTTGTAAATCCAGTGGTTTTGCTTCTAAAACTACTGGCAATAATACAAAAGGCAATGAATAAAGGAATGCCTTTCCAGTATCTTTAATGACTTGACCAATGTGACCAATGTTTTTTATTTTTTGTTTTCTTTTAATTTTATTTTTTATTTTACCTCCATATTTATTTTATTATTTAATTCATTATTTTATGATAGTAATAATAGTA
>CAYNWY010000054.1:0-5427 GCA_964401065.1 Candidatus Woesearchaeota archaeon | reverse complement strand
GATTTGAAAGATAAGGATTTGAATAAATTCATTAAATCTCTTTCAGTATAAATCATTAATTTATCTCTGCAAGAAAGAATAAAGAGTGTTTCTATGCTCAGGAAATATTGGGGCAATATCACAAATTTTATTGTAATATTTTCTGTCTTTCATTTTCTCATTCCATAGAGACTCTTTAAACTTCTGAGGAAGGGTGTGGGAAGGATCTTTAGCAACCATGCTTATAACAACATTGAGTAACTGAGCTTCTAAAAATTTGCCAGGTTTATCATTTTGTTTACCCAATTCAGCTATCTCTTTAAATAAACCTGAATTATTTTGTATAATAATACTATAGCTAATTAACCCATTATCTATCTTATCATAAAGCTTAGATAACTCTTCTAAAGACATTCCAATATAATTACTCTTGGTTTGTACAATAAATATGCACTCTTGCATAACCTCATGAAAATTAGATATTTCCTTGTAAATCTTATCAAAATCCGCTTGAGATTCCATTTTCTAACAAAAAAAGATGTATTTATAAAAATTTATATAATGACTATTCATTAATCTCAAATGGAAAAGCAAGGTGAAAATTTCAATTATATGAATCAGGCAAATCCTCAAAAGATAAATGTAAAACAAGAGGAAATCCATGATTTGCTTTTTAGCAGGGAAATAGACTGGCAGGAAATTATATATGACTTGATAAACACAGAACAACTAAATCCTTGGGATATTGATTTGATTGTCCTCACAGAAAAATATTTTCAAAGGATACAGGAAATGGAAGAGAGAGATTTTTTTATATCAAGCAAGGTTCTCTTAGCTGCATCGTTCTTGTTAAGAATAAAGTCAGAAATACTGCTTAATGAGTACATAAAAAGCATAGATGATGTTCTTTTTGGAAATAAATCCGAGATAAAAAAATCATCTTTTGAGAGAATAGAGCTTGAAGATGAAATTCCAGAGTTAATTCCCAGAAGCCCTCTTCCAAGATTCAAGAAAGTTACTCTCAGTGAATTGTTAGAATCATTGAACAAGGCAATAGTAACTGAAAACAGGAGAATAAAAAAAGAGATTGTAAACAAGAACGCTCTCCGTGAGAGTTCAATTTCTCTTCCAAGGAGAAAATTCAGTATAAAGGATAAGATATTAGAGATTACCAGAATATTAGAAGAACATTTCAATTCTAAAGAAGACTACAAGAAAATAACATTTACAGAACTTGCAGGGACTGACAGGGAGAAGAGAATAGAGCACTTTTCCCCTCTTTTACATCTTGAAAACCAAAAGAAGATATGGCTAGAACAGAAAGGTCATTTTGAGGAAATAGACATATGGGAAAAGTCCAACTATTGGAAAAAGAATGGAAATCCTTTCAAAGATTTGATAACAGAGTTAAAAGATGGTACTTATGAAGAAATCTCAGATGAAGAATTCAACAAATTCGCTGAAAAGGATGAGGAAGATGAAGAAAAAGAGCAGAATTATGATAAAGGCTATGAAAAAGATTGAACAAAGCCAATTAGACTAATTTATCCAATAAATAATATGAACTGTATTTTATCTTATCCAAAAAAGAAATTTGTTCAGCTCTTTGTCTGGCTGCTATATCTATATAAAAATCAACATTGTTTAATGTTGCCTTAGCTAATTGTTCTGATACAAGGGGGTTAGAAGTTCCAACAAGATTATTAAATCTATATAAGTTTCCAAGACCCATTTCCATAGCTATATCCTTTATTTTTTTAGTTTCATCCTCTTTCCACCTGTCAACTTTTTCTCTAAGCACTTTTCTCAAAGATTTAACCATGCTTTTTTAGATGTATCTCATCTTTTTAAAAATTTATATACCCCAAAAGATACTCAAAATAATGAAACTCGCATCACTCTTTTCAGGAGGGAAAGATTCTGTCTATTCCGTATATATTACAAAAAAGCACGGAGACGAAATTTCCTGCTTAATATCAATTCTCTCAAAAAACAAAGAATCATACATGTTTCACACCCCTAGTATAGAAAAAGTAAAATACCAAGCAAAATCAATGAATCTTCCTATAATAATTCAAAAAACAAAAGGAGAAAAAGAAGAAGAGTTAAAAGATCTGGAAAAAGCAATAAAAAAAGCAATAAAAAAATACAAGATAGAGGGAATTGTAACAGGAGCAATACAGTCTGTTTACCAATCTTCACGAATTAAAAAAATATGTGATAAACTGAATATAGAATGTATAAATCCTCTTTGGAATATAGACGAATTAAATTATCTAAATGAGTTAATTAAAAATGACTTTAAGGTTATAATAACTGGTGTCTTCGCTTATCCACTTAATAAATCATGGTTAGGTAGATTAATAGATAAAAGGTTCATTGACGAAATCCAAATTTTAAATACAAAATACAAAATTCATATTGCAGGAGAAGGAGGAGAATATGAAACTTTTGTTTTAGATTGCCCATTATTCAAAAAACCATTAAATATTTCTAGTTACAAAGACTTTAAAGAAGGTGAAAATAGTTATAGGAGAGAGATTGAAATAAAAGCATAGCAAATCAAAATGGGAATATTCAGTTTTCTCAAAAAAATATTCAGTGAACCTGAAAAAATAGAACCAACCAGAGAAGAAATCCACTTTTCAGATATAGAAGAATTCTTAAAAAAGAAAATAAATGAAAACACTTCTAAAGAAAACGAAGTTATCTCTTTGGTTAAACAAAAAATAAAGGCATTTTCAGAAGGACTCAGAGAGAAAATAAAGATTGTAAATAAAGTGGATATAGAGTCAAAAGAGAAAAATGATAAGATAAAGTCAGCAGTTAACGAAGGAAGAAAGAAATACATAGAATTTCTTGAAAGGTTCATGGAGAATATTGAAAATGCAGATGAAGAAAATATTGAAAAGTTTACAGAGAACATAAATTCGGCTTTTCTACGTTTAAATGAGAGTTCTGGAAAAAGCTATGAAAGAGCAACTATACTTATTGGAAAAGAGATGGGAAGCATAAAAGAATCTCTAAAAAATTTCTCTACAGAACTAATAAACACATTCAATGAAAATAAAGAAATAACTTCAACTTCTAAAATACTTGTTCTCATTGAATCAAAAGTAAGTGAAATAAAAGAAATAAATGAGAAATCGAAAAAGATTGATGAAGAAGTAATAACTATTGCAAATAAACTAAAGAATAAAGAACAAGGAAACAAAGAAATTTCAGAAAAAATAGAAAAAATAAGAAGCAGCCAGGAATATCTTGATAATATTGAAAAGGAAAGATTAATCAAGACCCAAGAAGAGCAAATTGAAAAAGGGATATCTGAACTAAAGCAACTCATTGACTTTAAGGCTCTCTCCAACTTTTTCCATATATTTGAAGATAAAATGGAAATTGTCAAGCTCTATAGGGATGATTTTACAGAGGAATTTAAAAAAGACAAAGGAAGCCGCCTTTTGAATCTGCTTAATGAATCTAAATTAAACACCGAAAGCATATATGACAAAATAAAACAAATACAGGACGGGGAAAAAGAGATAGAAGATAACAAAAAAGAAATAAAAGAAGATGAGACAAAACCACTTTCATCTGAACTTGAAAAAGCAGGCACAGAAATTAAGGACCTAAAAAATGAAAAAGATTGGGCAGAAAAGAAGAAAGAAAAATTGAAAACAACTCAAGAAGAAACAACCAATATGATAAAAGAAGAATTGGAAAATGTCGGAGTTAATTTGAAAGATTAGATTTTTGCTTATAAATTTTTATGTTTAATAGGAGAATCTTTATAAATATTCAATTCCACAATAGTTTATGAAAAATCAGAGGGTTTTAGCACTTTCTTTGTGCTTAGTATTGGTTTTAGGATTGTCATTTGCAATGGCAGCAGGAAATAAAGTTGGAAAGGATAAATCTTATGGTTCGTGCGTTTCTGCTCAAGCTAAAATAAAGAATTCTTGCTATAAAGGAGAAAAAGCAACTTACAAAGGATGTAATACAAATGTTAAACAACAATACAAAAATAGGACAATTACAAACAGGACTCAAATAAAAAATATGAATACTGATTGTAGAAATACCTATAAAGAAGAGATGAACCAGTGTAAATTAGCCTTCAAGGTACGCAAAGAAAATTGTGCAAAACCAAACAATTCTCCACAAGAAGAAGGACCACAGGAAGAAGAAAAAGAAAAAGTGATATTAAACTCAACTTCCTGTAATTCTAATGGTGGAATATGGAATGAATGTGGAAATAAATGTGCAATAAATAGCCAAGGACAAGAAAATGTCTCTTGTACTACTGTT
This sequence comes from Candidatus Woesearchaeota archaeon, assembly GCA_964401065.1. Lineage (GTDB taxonomy): Archaea > Nanobdellota > Nanobdellia > Pacearchaeales > GW2011-AR1 > MWBV01. Next base: position 1,143 of record CAYNWY010000054.1, on the reverse strand, counting down.
TGTGAAGAATTATGTGAATGTGGAACAGGTGCAAACTTAACTTGCCCAACAGGACGTCTTTGTAAAACACCTCAAGGATTTGCAAACGCTTTAGGCTATTGTGAATAAGAATTCTAATTAATTAACAATGCACAAGACAGATTTAAATAATAAGTTTTACTAATATTAACATGAAGAAAGGAGAGTATATCATGCTCTTAATTTTTGTTCTGCTAATAGTAGCTCTTAGTTTATATATTGCATTTAAGATGCCTTGTGAACCAATTAGTGTATGTAAAATTCCCTCAACAAATATAAATTGCGCTTCTGATACTGACTGCTTTTCAGTAACAAGTCAGGGGGTTTGTAACTTAAATACATTTAAATGTGTTAATATGATTGTTGAAACAGATGAAGAAGGCTGTATGAATGTAAAGGGGATTTGGTATGAAGAAGATTGCGGATTGAGAAAGGGAAAATAAGATGAAAAAGAAAAGTAACCTAAAAAAGAAGGATGAAGGTGAATGGATGATAGAGGATTTTGTTTATTTTGGAAACAGGAAGGACGTTTTCTGTGCAATAACAATTGCAACAGTAATTATAAGCATTGTTGGAATCCCCTTAATTATAAATAATCAAAATTTTCTAAAGGTTTTTTTGATTATTTGGATACTTGAAATAATTTACATTGCAATATATGTGAAGTGGGGAGAAAAGAAAAGTAAAAAAATAAGAAATCTAAATTCTCAACCAATAATCCTTAATTCAGCATTTCTTTTCAATTTCCTTAATCTCTCTTGATATCTTCTGTAAGCTCTTTGTTCTATTGCTATCCAAATGATAGTTAAAATGATCAAAATAAAAAGCACCAGGATAAGATATATCCAGAAACTTTCTGTTATCATAAATATACCTAGAAATACTGGTTTTTATTGATTATTGTGATTGGGATAAATAATTTATAATATTAAATCTACTTTCTCCTTTTCTTCAAATTCATCCTCTCGTGATATCTTCCTCTCCTCGTCCTCTTTACATGTACCCAGATAATAATCCAAGCTATTAAAATAAACAACAACCAGATAAAAGGGGTATTAGAGAAAAGACATCTCAAAAAAGTTATTATAAATATTATACCAAAAAATATATGCAATATTAATATAA
>CAYNWY010000053.1:0-5614 GCA_964401065.1 Candidatus Woesearchaeota archaeon | reverse complement strand
TAAGCAGCAGGAGGGTCACCATCAATTGAATTGTGAACAAAAATGCCTGAAGCTAGAGCAAAATTATGGGTTTTATCAACAGTTAAATCATAAACATCTGCAAATTCATTTAATAATTTAATCTCAACAACCTTATGATTTTGGTTTATCTCGCATAAAACAAGATTTACATTATCCTCAAAGTATTTTTTGATGCCTAAATCCCATGAAGTAAAACTTTTTGTCCCAAATGCTGTTTTTCTGGTTTCTTCATAATTATCCTTATTTAATGGAAGATTATTTTCTTTAAGATATTTACATATTTTCACAAATTTCTTTTTTCCTGTTAAATTAGTTTCTCTCTTCTTATTACTTTCAGAAATTATATTGTGAAATAATTCTTTATATTCTGGTATTGTCCACATCTTCTTCATAGTTATTGATGCTGTCTTTCTTATTTCTTCTACTCTCTCAGGATGTTCTTTTAGATATTTTTTATTAACTTCACTTAAAGTTATAGTCATACCCTGCCTGTATTTTTTATCTTTCCAATTATTCAAATTTCTTTCTTTCATTCTTTTTGAATAAGCTTTTCTGTTTTCATTGTCACTCCAGAATCTTTTTCTTCCTTCATCCAATTTTTTGATATAATCTGAGTCATTTTTGTGCTTTTCAGAAGTAAAATTGTAATGAGTTTGCCAATGTTCCTTCCAATTCATTCTTCTAATATTATCTGGGTTGTTATTCAACTTGTTAAAATTAATATGATGTCTTATTCTACCTGCAGATTTTGAGTAAATATTATTTTCAATGTTCCATTCATCTGCTAAAATATGAGAGAAATTCCAAGAATTACCCTTAGGTTGAAATATCATTTCATACCCTATTGCTTTAGAATCATCTTCTGCTGTTGATAGTCTGATATAAAGAGGCATTAATGAATCACCTGATTTAAGGTCTTTTGCTTCTTTATATGTCCCATCTTTTAACATAAATTTATGATTTAAAGTACATTTTATTTCTTCGCCATTATCTAAAATCACTTTCATAATCTCTGTATTATTTCTTGTTTTTCTTGGATTCTTAATTTCTGCTATTTTTATTGTGTCATCTTCTACAGTAAAGGTAAAATTTCTTTTTCCTTGTTTATGTTCTTCAATTAATTCTAAGAAAGATAAATTTCTCCCATCAGTTAACTTAACTTTTGTATCTGCAGTAAAGCAACCAAAATTTCCTTGCCCATAAACAAGAGGGTATCTCAATGAAAAATCCTGTGCCATCCTTACCATTGCATCATAAACAGCAGTATCTCCGTGAGGATGATATTTACCAATAACATCTCCAACTATTCTAGCTGATTTTTTTGTAGGGGTATTTGGTTTTAATCCCATTTGGTACATTGAATATAAAATTCTTCTCTGAACAGGTTTCAAACCATCTTCAATTGCAGGAATAGCTCTGGAAACAATTACACTCATTGCATAATCCAGATAAGATTTCTTCATTTCTGCTGAAACTTCTGTAGGAACAATTCCTTTTTTCAAATCTTCTTCAACTTTTGGGTCAATATTTGGTGTCATTTTTTATTTAATTTAGTTTTAATTGGAAATACAAAGTTATGATAACCGCATTTATTACACTTCCATTTTTGAGGGGCTCCAAATATTAACATTATATCTATAGTTCTTTCTACATTTGTTGATTTACATCTCGGACAAAATCTTTTTTCCATTATGCAACTTCCTCCCCTTTTTCATTAAATCTTTTAATTAATTCAGAAGATGATTGAATTTTTTCTCCAAGCCCATCAATAATTTCTATTCCAAGTTCTCTGCACACTACAGCTTCTGGAATTTCATCATTGTGTCTGTCACCGCCATTTGCAAAAACATGGGGTTTTACTGCTCTGAGTGATTCACAGACACTTCTATCTTCATCAATACTGATAAATACTTCATCCACACAGGAAAGTTCTTGTATAATCCTTGCTCTCTCATCAACAGGCATAAAATATTTTCCTTTTTTCATCTCAGTCTGTTTATCATTATTCACAATTACAATTAATTTATCTCCAAGAGCCTTTGCTAATTTGAAAAGTTCTATATGTCCTATGTGTATTGGATCAAAATAACCACTAACAGCCACTATTTTCATTTTATGCTACTTCCTCCTCCGCAATCATATGGACTTGGTTCAATTCCATATTTTCTTTCTTTTTCTTTTCTGTCTTTCTGTCTTCTGAAAACATAATTAAACAAATCATAACCAACTAGCATTTTTCCATTTACATTAATAGGTTCATTTCTAATTCTTACTTTTTTATCTATGCTTCCCATTTTATGCAACTTCCTCCCCTTTCTTATCAAGATGCGCCATTAATTCATCTTCTGTTAATTCTTTTTCAGAAAAATTTTTCTCTACATATTTGCATTTTTTGCATTCCCACTCTCCTTTTCCTTTCCCCTCTTCTCCTGTCAGAACAACACCAACATTATCACTTCCGCATTTTGGACAGACTTTTATCTTGAATGTTTTTCCTTCTTTTTCCTTCTTTGGTTTTTCTTTTCCTTCTATTATCCAGTCTGGGGTTTTTAGTTTTGATTTTGTCATTTTAATTATTATATTTTATATTAAATTCTTTAATAAAATTATTGCAAAAATCTTTTGTTATTTTAACTTTTTCTTGAGCTAATTTTTTTGCAGATGAAATTTTAAAATAGTCCACATTTGAGAATTTTATTAATTCAGTTATAGGATTGTGTTGGGAAGAACTATTCCAAGCATTTTGTTCTCCTTCATAAGAAAATTCTCTGGCAATCCCAATTGCACCTATAGCATCCAATCCATCTGCTTCTTGTAATATTCTTACTTCTTTTACAGCAGGCAATTCTTCTTTTTTATTATGAAGCACAATGCATTTACAAACAATTTCTATCTTTTCTTTTGGGAAATTGGTTTTTTCTAATATTTTTCTTGCTTCAGTTGCTCCGTGTGCTGCATGGTCTTTTATTCCTTCTTTTTTCTCTTTATGCTTTGCAATATCATGCAAAATTGCAGCTGTTTTCACAACATCTAAATCCACATTTAATTCTTTAGAAATTAATATAGCGTTGTTGCAAACTCTCATTGTATGATTAAAGTCATGACTTCCATTTTCTCCTAGTATTATTTTAACCTTCTCTTTCAATTCTTCGAAAAACTTATCTGGCATCATTTTATTTTAAATATCAAGATTTGCCTCTAAATCCGATTTATCGGATTTTGCTTATATATCGAGGTTAGCCTCCTGTGCATTTTCTTGAATAAAATCTTTTCTTGCCTGTACATCATCTCCCATTAACATTGAAAATACCCTGTCAGCTTCAATAGCGTCTTCTATGTATATTTTCTTTACTTTTCTTGTTTTGGGGTTCATTGTTGTTTCCCATAATTGTGTCGAATTCATTTCTCCTAAACCTTTGAACCTTGTTACTCCTCCTTCACTAACCCCCAATTCACTTGTTACTTTTTTCAATTCTTCATCAGTATAAACATATACATCTTTTTGTCCTTTTCTTATTCTATATAATGGGGGCATTGCAGCAAAAATGTGCCCATTTTCTATTAATTGCGGCATGAATCTGAAGAAAAATGTTAGGAGAAGTGTATTTATATGTTCTCCATCAACATCTGCATCAGTCATTAATATTATTTTATTATATCTTATTTTAGTAGCATCGAATTGTTCTCCTATTCCTGTTCCTATAACAGTAATCATATTTGTTATTTCTTCACTTGAAAGAACTTTTGATGGATTTGCTTTTTCTACATTGAGAATCTTTCCTCTTAAGGGAAGTATAGCCTGTATTTCTTTATTTCTTGCCATCTTTGCACTGTTGTGAACAAAAATGCCTGAAGCTAAAGCAAAATTGTGAGTATTTGGAACTTCTATATCATAAACATCAATTTTTTGACTTAATCTTTCAATCTTTTTTATCTTGCAGTTTCCTATTTTAATTCTTGACATTAAAAAATCTTCTTTTGTCAATAGACTTGCTTCTTTATAATTTCTATCTCTTAGCATAAATTTATGCTCGGGAGTACATATAATTTCGGAATTATTATCAACTATAATTTTAATTACTTGAGCATCTTTTTTCGTTATTCTTGGATTTTCTATTCTTTCTATTCCAATACTTCCATTTTCTTTTATAGTATAGCAGAAATTTTCTTTACCCTGTTTTGTTTCTTCAACAAGTTCTATGAATGAGAGGTTTCTCCCATCTGTTAAAGCAACTTTTGTATCTCCAGAAAAACATCCACCAGCACTTTCACCTTCAACTAAATATAATTCTGTATCTTCTGATTTTTTATCTGAGCAGTCTGCAAGTTTTCCAGGTAATCCACCTAATGAGAATGCATTTTTTCTTCTTACTAAATCCTTAGCTTTCTTTGCTGCTAATCTAGCTTTTGCAGCTTCCAGAGATTTATCAGATATTTTTTTTGCAATTTGAGGATTTTCTTCAAAAAATTCTGTCAATGCGGAAGTCACAGTAGAATCTACAACTCCTTTAATTTCAGAATTACCTAATTTTGTCTTAGTCTGCCCTTCAAATTGAGGTTCTGCAAGTTTTAGACTAACTATTGCTGTTAATCCTTCACGAACATCTTCTCCTGAGAAGGAATCATTCTTCAATAATTCTTTTTTCTTTGCATAATCATTTATTACTCTGGTTAGAGCAGTCTTAAATCCAGAAATATGAGTTCCCCCCTCAACAGTATTTATTGTGTTTACAAATCCAAATATATTATCCTGATAGGTTACATTGTATTGTATTGCAATCTCAATAACTCCTCCTTCCATTTCTCTTTTGAAATATATTGGCTTATGAAGAACTTCTTTTGATTTATTTATCCACTTTACAAATTCAATCAATCCCCCTGTAGATAGGAATTCTTGCTTTGTGTCTTTTATTTCATCTCTTAACTCTATTTTCAATCCTGCATTTAAGAAAGTTATTTCCCTGAATCTGGTTTCTAGAGTTTTAAAATCAAAAGCTGTTGTTGAAAATATCTGCTCATCTGGATAGAAAGTTATTGTTGTTCCTGTCCCTTTAGCATTTCCAACTACTTTTAGCTTTGTTGTTGGGTCTCCTCTAAAATACTCCTGATGATATATTTTCCCATCCCTTTTTACCTCAATTATTAATTTTTTTGAAAGTGCATTTACAACAGAAACACCTACCCCATGCAAACCCCCAGAAATTGCATAAGATTTTTTGTCAAATTTTCCTCCTGCGTGCAATTTTGTAAGTGCAATTTGGACTGCAGGTACCTTGTAAACAGGGTGATTTTCAACAGGAATGCCTCTTCCATCATCTTCTACTGTAACAGAACCATCTTTGTTCAAGGTTACTTTTATTTTAGAGCAGAAACCTGCTAGAGCTTCATCTACAGAGTTGTCAACTACTTCATAAACTAGGTGGTGTAATCCTTCTTTGCTAGTCGAGCCGACATACATCGAAGGTCTACGGCGCACCCCCTCGAGACCTTCGAGTACCTTAATACTCTCTGCATCATATTTCTCTTTCTTGGTATCACTCATTACATCTGCGGCGAGGATACCCAAACTTTTAAGTTTTGGGAGGAATCGCCG
>CAYNWY010000052.1:0-5657 GCA_964401065.1 Candidatus Woesearchaeota archaeon | reverse complement strand
ATTGATTTTTACTCTGGAGAGAATTTTCAAGCAATAGCAAGATTAGAGATGTGTGATGATTGTGAATCTAACTGGATTAATTTAGATATGTGGCTGGATACTAGAGGGAAAATAAAACTCCCAAAGGATGTTAAGGATTCTGGAAAACAATATAACCTAGAAGAATATGCATCCATGGACAACGAAGATTTTCAATCAGAAATTGCCGTATTGCTGGATCAAATAAAAGAATCTCTAAATGAAGAAGATTTCGGCAGCGCTTTATCAGATATAAATAAACTAAGAATTTTAAATAATGCTTGGAATGAAAAGGCAAATAATGTTTGGAAGGAGTTGGATCAGGTTTACAGATTGGAAGAACAATCTATGACAGATGAAGAGCGTCAGAAATTGAATGAAGATTATGGGTGGATAAAAAGGGAGCAGGAAAGAAGACAGGAAGAAAGGGACTTAATGAAACAGAATTATGAGGAGAGAAAACAATTTTATTTAGATTTATTTTCCGGTTATGATAAAAAGGAATTTTATTATACCCAAATACAATTCGAAAAAAGATTGGTTGAAGAATTTGTAGAGTTTGGACAAGAAATTTGTGATAATAATCAAGATGACAATCAAGACGGTAATATAGATTGTTCTGATTCTCAATGCGGAGGTAAATTTTGTGGAAAGCAAACAGTCTCTGTAACAGAAGAAAACGAAATCTCAGAAAAAACAATTGATTTATATTGTATTGCTGGGGTTTGTCAGGCTAAAGAAGAGATTGTAGAAGAGCAGGTTATTGTTTGTGGGAACCATATATGTGAATCTAATGAAACAAAAGAAAACTGTGCAGAGGATTGCTCAACTTGTCAAGTATATGATGCATTAAACTGTTCAGGCAAAGTAATTTTTAGTGGAGTTGATAGTAACAATTGTCCTCTTGAACCTATTTGTATAGAAGAATCTAGCTCTTGCACTGTTAATGAAGATTGCGTTAAACCTCTTTGTGGAGAAGTTGAGTGCATAGAAGGAAGATGTGAATTAACAGAATTAACTGAATGCACAGAAGCACAATGCAATGAAGGAGGAAAGAAAGTCCTTCGTTGTAATACAGGAGAAGAACTTGTAAATTCAATTTGTGAAAATGGGATGTGGAGAGATTTAGAAGTGTAATGTGTTCTCTCTCAAGAAACAGAAACCATTGGTGGAAGGGGTGGAGGAGAGATAGTTACAGAAGAAGGATTGGGAAATGCATGTTCTGTAAAAGAAGATTGTGGAAATGCAAATGATGTTTGCAGCAACGGGCTTTGTGTAACTCTCCCAGAAGCAGTTAAAGTAGAACCTCGAGAAGTTTCTGAAACAACTACCAACACCGAAGAAATCTCTGAAGCAAATCCAGAAGAATCATTTGAAGAATCTCAAGAAGAACCTGAAGATACAACTCAAGAAGAGCCTTCTGAAGAAATCACTGAAGAGCCTGAAGAAGAGACACCAGAAGAGCCCCTAACAACAGGAAGTGTTATCTCAAATATTTTCAAAAAAACTTTGGGAAATTTTGTATTAACAATTACGGGTTTGGAAATAGAAGGAGATGTAGCTCCAACCGAACCCGCTCAAGAGGGTGGAGATAACCCGATAAGCGATGGTCCAAAGGAAAATATTGTAGTAGACGGCGAGGGTGGAATCCCCACAGGAGAGACTCCTCCTGAAAATCAACAAGAAGATAATTCTGAAGCTGAAAGAGAAGCAGACGAAGATAGAAGACGCCAAGAAGAAAGAGAAAGGAGAGAAGACGAGTGTGATAAACAATGTAATGATATGTGTTATAATAATAAAGTAAGGCCTTGTGTTGAAAATTGTATTAGTGAATCATGTGGAGATATGTTGGATTGCAATATTGATGATGAAACACAATCTTGTGAAGATAAATGTGAAGATGAGAATGATTTAGATAATTGTGTTGATACTTGTTCTCCAAAATGCATTAAGGGAGAGGAAGAATGGTGGAGAGAATTTGAGTTCAAACCAGAAGAGAATCAAAAAATGATGGAAAAAGGAGTATTTAATGTAGGGGGAGGTTGTAGGACTTCTCAAGGCAAAACAGAGGCTTTTATTTGGTTTGGAGGATGGGGTGATCCTTTTCAAGTAATTGAAACTCTGAAACAAAAATATTATTCTGGCGGGCAGACAGAATGGTGCAAATATGATTTAGAAAATTTAGAAAAGCAAAGAGCTGAATTTGAAAAAGGATTTAATCAAGAATTTATCAATTGGTTTTTTGAAGACTATCTTGCTAATTCAGCAGAAGATTGGGAACAGCATGTTTCTGGAATTTTTGAAGTCTACTGGAAGAACGTAGATAATTTGAGAGAGATGGCTATGAGAATGAACTGTCTTGAAATGACTGAATTCCCAACTCAGAATTTAATTTCTGTCCAATATGAATCAGAATATGGGAGAATAGAATATTGGGAAGAATTGCAAACAGTGAAGATGCCTGAATTTGATAATCAAGAAATAACAATTATATCTCCCTATATGAAATTTTGGATTTTCCCTCCTAAAGAATTTTTAGAATATGAAATGAAAAAGGCAATGACTTCTGGAGAATTTCCAGGTTCTCCTGAATCTCAGATGGAAAGAGAAAATCAGGAAGGTCTGACAGAAGAAGAAAAACAGGCAATAAAACAGAACGAAGCCTTTATGAATAAGATAAGGAAAGTTTCTGAAAAATATAATGGTAATTTTGATTTGGTTGTTCAATTGAAAGATTTTGAGACAAACGAGGTTGTTTTCAATTTATATGCACAGGTAAATGAAAATGATATTATCAAAATGCAGCCAATGCTCCCTGAAAATAATCCTTCAGAAGATGCAAGAATTGAAGTTAATTTCCAAGAAGTTTATGATCTGATTTATTCAATGGAAAAAGAAATGCAAGGAGAACAGACAGAATCTCCTCCCTGGGATCAAAAAGCCCAGAAAGGAGGAATTAAGCAAATGATTAACGGAATTAAAATGGCATCTAAAGTCAGAGGCATATTAAATTCAGCGCAAGTTTATCCAGCAGAAGCAGAAGGAGATACAAGAGATTTAGTAAAAACATTTCTAAAAATGATGATGAAGAGCCAGCAGGGTGGGGATGGAGGGGAAGAAGGAGAAGCAACGACTGAAGAGCAGACAGCAGATAAAACTATTTGGGAAGATGCAGAGAAGAATTCTGGAGAGTAAACTACAATAATCCTTAAATATGGTTTAAATTAAGATAAATTATGTCAGAAATAGAAGAGATACTTAATAAAGCAAAAATAACATTCTCTAATCCTCTTAGCTTCGCAGACACCGAAAGGCTGCTTTTCTGTATCTCAGAAGGAATTCAGGGAGAAGTACATTACAGTTTAGATTGGCCTAAGTCTTTTGTATATGATGAAACAGGGAAGAAATCAAAAATTAAAGAGGGAGAAAAAAGAACTATTGGGGAGATTACAATTAAAGAGAATAAAACCCCTGTTCTTGAAATTGCAAAGGTGATTCCTTACGATGGAGAATCTTCACAATTCTCCTCAATGGTCTTTAATATCGATTCAAGATTAAACCTTTCAGATTACAAAAAAGAAACTCTCCAGCTTTGGAATGATGTTAGAGGAATTGTTGAAAAATATTTTTCTGGAGAGTAAGAATTTTATTATTAATTATCATATTTTGTAAAAACCTAAAGAGACATCAATTAAACATGGTTCAGTAATAAATGAATAAAATGCTGTAACCCCGCTCCCAATCATATAAGCATTAATTTCTGAAGAATATTTTTTATTCAAAATAATTTCTTCCGCTCTTCCTAGTATTTCTTCTTCATTAAATGGAAAATTCAAGCGAACCACATGTAATTTTCCAATCTGTTTTGGATCCACTTCTTTACCCCCACCATCTATAAATTTTCCTTTTTTCCATAAAACTTGTTCTAACTTATTTTTCATAATTTTAACAAATTTATATCAGATTTAAGTTTTATTGTGATTAACTATTATTCAAGAATTATATTTTTCCATTAACAATTTCTTTGATAATTATTCTTTTTCTTTCAGGAAAAAAACGAAGTATTGGAGGATATATTTTGTTGTATTCAGATGTGTATTTATCAATCATTTCAGGATTAGATTTATACAATCTCTCCAAACCCTCTTTCATTCTTTTTACTTCATCATCATTCTCTTCTTGTTCAATCCTGTGTTGAATCTTTTCAATTTCTCTTACAAGCAATTCTAATCCTTTTTCTGAATCAAGAAAAATAATTTTGTTCTTGAGATTATTTTTAATATATTTTGGAAGTTTCCCATAGTAAGAGATATTTACTTTAGAAAAATCACTTCCATAGCGACCTCTACTATAGTGATAAGCCTCATATCCATTGCATTTTACAACACATTTCCTGTTTTTCTCTTCCATATTTTTCTCCTTAATCCCCGGGGTTATAATTGTTCATCACATCTAAAGCACGATCTGTGTTATTAGCATGAGCAATAGTTTCATTTTTATTTTTGTAATCTTGTATTAAATTTTTAGTCTTAGGAATATTATTAGTAATAACAAGATATTCTTCTCTATTAACTAATTTATCGGAGTCTCTTGGTAAATTATCCAATTTTTCTACATGTTTAGAATGTATATTATATTTTTTAAGCTTTTCAGCACCAATCATCCTTGCAAATTCTGATTTTTTTAATTTTTCTGGAATAGATACTGTATAAAAATAATCTCCAATGCCATTTTTTACTATTAATTGTACACTCATTTCTGGAATTTTCTTTGCATTTCCTCCAGCTGCTTCTACTAAAAATTCTTCATATGGTGTTAACTTATCTGTTAATTTGTTTGACATTTTATTTCTTCTGAAAAAGCTTTAAAATATCCTGATAATTTTGTACTATTGATTTCTGGTACTCATAATCCTGTAAAAGTTTAAGGAACCCCGGGGATTGTACTGTTGCACCGTTTTTTAAAGCTTGATTATACTTTCTTTCAAGCTTGTTCAAATCTCTGCTTTCTTCTTTCAATATGTCTTTAGTCATAGCATAATCTTTATTATCCATTAAACTCCCTGTTCCAGAATATTTCTGTGTTGCACAGCTTCCAAGTAAGAAAGTTGAAAGAATTCCGACACCTATTTTGTTTGTTATGTTTTTCATTTTATTTCTCCTTATTTTTAATGTGCCGATCTGCAAGATATTGATTTGCAGCTAAATATTCTCCAATGAAGCAGGCTTTATTGATAAAATTCCCATTTTCATAAGATTTTTTATAAATTTCAGCAATAATTTCTTTAGCTTGAGGTGTGCCTACAGAAGCAATATCTCCCTTTGTAGTAAAATAGCTTCCAACATTTGTAACTATTGGAGATACTAAAAGGCTTACAGGAAGTCCTATTTTTACTGCATCCTTTACAGTTTCCCATAGTGTCTTTTTTTCGTTTGTCATTTTAAGTTATTATTATACCTCATTTAATCACTCTCTTTAAGGTGATTATTTTGATAATATTTCATAGACACGCTAGTATTTAAATCTTTCGATTTGTAACTACACTATAGTTACAACATAATTAAGTGTTTTAAAGGGTTACTCTTAAAACATATTCAGAATAATAACAAGAAAATAAGTAACAGAAAATCTGAAAATCC